>JBMTHB010000297.1:0-2419 GCA_049435845.1 Candidatus Nanopelagicales bacterium
GGACGACGGCTGCTTCCAGGTAGTGAAGGCCTGGTTGTCCGGTACACGGATCTCCGATGCTTGCCCCCGCAGAAGTAGGCGCTGTGATTCCGGCATCACGAAGGATGCGACCAACGACGCCCGTCGCCCATCTTCGCTCTCCAGCCGGGCTTTGGTGGTCATGTCGACACCCAGGCCGCCGAGATCGCGTTCCACCTCCGAACGCACCTCGGCAAGATCCGGCAGGCAGGCGACCAGGGCATGCAGCGGGTAGATACCTATGTCCAGGAGCGCTCCGCCGCCAAGCTCCGGATCCAATCGGTAATTGCCTTCGGCCACACCATCGAAGGTGAACGTGCCGAGGAATTCCTCGACCTCACCGATGGCACCACTGCTGGCGAGGTCGACGATCCGCTGCATGCGTGGATGCCACATTGACCAGGTCGCTTCGACGAGCAGCACACCCGCAGCTTCAGCTGCATCGAACGCACGTGCGGTGTCGGCGGCGGACATCGTCAAGGGCTTCTCGCACAGCACATGCTTGCCTGCTTCGATCGCGCGGTGGATCCAGGGTGCGTGCTGATCGTTGGCGAGCGCTATGTAGACGGCGTCGATTGCGTCGTCGTCGATGACCTCGGCGTAGTTTGCGTAGGCCCGATCGGACTCGATAGCGAGGGCTCGATCGATATCCCGCGAGGCAACCGCCGTCAGGTGGGCACCGGGTGCTGTGCGAATCGCCTCGGCGGTTGCCGTCTGCACGATCCAGCCGGCACCCAGGACGCCCCAGCGCACGCTCATGGCGCGAGGTCCGGATGAACCGGACGCCCCAGGTTGCGGGCCGACTCCTCGGCGGCTTCCATCACAGCCACCACGTTTCGGGACTGCACCGAAGAAACCTGCATGGCAGACCCATCGGCAAGGTGTGCGGCTAGCTCGGCGTGGAAGGTGAACGGATCGACGTCGTCCTGGGGCACTTCCCGGGAGTTCCCGTCGGTGTCGTACAGATAGATACGGGCCGGGAGATCGGCTACGGCCGGCTCAGCCTCCCGGTTCCACTCGGCGACGATCGCCCCGTGGGTTCCGAGCACATGGAACTTGGGTTTGCGCGCCGCGGCGAGATCCGAATGCGTGAAGGTCGCACGTCGACCGTCCTGGAACGTCACGATCACCTCCGCGTGATCGGCGTTGGTCACGTGATCCCACTTGCGTTTGTGGTTCAGGCCGGATACGTGCGCAATCGGTCCGTTGAAGATGGTCAGTACCTGGTCCAGGTAGTGCGAACCCCAGTCGAAGATGGCACCGCCGGAAACCTGCGCATCCGAATGCCAGAAGTCGCAAGGTCGGGAGTAGCCACCCACGAAGCTGTCGTAGTGGAAGACCTCGCCAATGGCGCCTTCATCGATGAGTCGTCGCATCGTGACGAAGTCAGGGTCGAATCGACGATTCTGGTACACGACCAGGGTCTTGCCCTTTTCACTCGCCAACGCGAGTGCGGCGTCGCACTCTTGAGCGGTGAGCGCCATCGGCTTCTCCAGCACCACGTGCAGGTTCCGCTCGAGTGCCGTCATCGCCCAGTCGTGATGGCTATTGGGCGGAGTCGAGACGACAACCAGATCGATAAGACCCGAATCGAGCATCGCGTTCGCGTCGTCGAAGCCGGCTACCTCGGGCGCGAGGCTACGCGCAGCAGCGATTCGTTCCGGATTGACGTCGCAGACAGCGCCAAGGGTCAGGCCAGGGGTGGCCTGGACGGCCCGATTGTGCTCGTCACCTATGGCCCCGTAGGCGAGCAGACCAACGCGCACATCCGACACAGGCAACTCCAATTTCGCGCAAGAAGGAACACAGGGACGTTAGTCCACACCCAACTTGCGCGCGATCTGACGTGCCGCCATCCGCTGTCCGGCGGGATTCGGATGGAAGGATCCAGAGGAGAACGGGCCGGTGAGTGTGGTGATCCCGAATACCCAGGCATCGGACCCGGCGCACACACCGTGGCCGGTGTCGGAATCGCCCGAGGCTCCCCAGATCCCGGCAACCGGATTCCAGCCCAGCGTCGAAGTGGCGAGGATCTGCCCGTTCAACGTTCCTGCACCCGTGGACAAATCTCGGGTCGATCCACCCAGCGTGGTGAATCGATACGGATTGGCCGCCTGCGGGATCAAGATGGTGTCACGGGCCCAGGAGAAACTCGATCTCGACAGTGTGAAATAGCTGCACGGCTGGCCCACCGCCGAGCGAGTGATATCGGGGTAGGTGAGGGGAAGGACCTGGGCCCCCGCGGCGAGCTTGACCGGTGCGATGGCTGAGCCATCCGACAGCACGCAGGATTGCCCACCCAGGCAACCGGCTATGCGTGCATATGAATCAGGGAGCCGGGACGTGAGTGTTTGGACTCCCTGCTGCACGTTGTCGAAACGACTGAGCGGAGCCGTAGTCG
>JBMTHB010000298.1:0-2417 GCA_049435845.1 Candidatus Nanopelagicales bacterium
CCCCCAGCAACCGAGTAGTCCGATCCACCCAGTAGGAGAGTGCACCCGTGGCAACCACGAACGATTTGAAGAACGGCTTGGTCTTGAACCTGGACGGCCAGCTGTGGTCCGTCGTCGAGTTCCAACACGTGAAGCCGGGCAAGGGTGGCGCATTCGTGAGGACGAAGTTGAAGAATGTCCTGTCGGGGAAGGTCGTCGACAAGACATTCAACGCCGGGGTGAAAGTCGAGACCGCCACCGTCGATCGCCGCGAGATGCAGTATTTGTACCGCGATGGGGACGACTTCATCTTCATGGACACCTCCTCCTACGACCAGGTGCCAGTACCTAGTTCGGTCGTAGCCGATGCTGAGAAGTATCTGCTGGAGAACAACAATGCCAATGTCTCGCTGCACGAGGGCACACCGATCATCGTCGAACTGCCCGCCTCGGTAGAACTGATGATCACCTACACCGAGCCGGGACTGCAGGGCGACCGGTCCACCGGGGGGACCAAACCGGCGACCCTGGAAACCGGTGCCGAGATCCAGGTGCCGCTCTTCATCGAGTCCGATACCAAGGTCAAGGTCGACACCCGAGATGGCTCGTATCTGGGCCGTGTGAACGACTAGATGGGTGCACGGACCAAAGCTCGCAAGCGTGCCCTCGACATCCTGTTCGAAGCGGACTCCAAGAACGTACCCGTCGCTTCGATCCTTGCCGAGCACGTTCGCCGCCGGGATGTCGCGGGTGAACCGGCGCTAAACGACTACACCGTCACGTTGGTCGAAGGCGTCGCCGCGCATCAGGGACAGATCGACACGGCACTTCACGGCGCGGCCAAAGGCTGGACGGTGGAACGGATGCCCGCGGTGGATCGCGCGATCTTGCGACTGGGCACTTACGAACTGCTGTTCAGTGGGGAGGTCCCTGCCGGTGTCGCCATCTCCGAGGCAGTGGACCTGGCGACGTCGTTGTCGACGGATGAATCTCCAGCGTTCGTTAACGGTGTGCTGGCGGGAATAGTCGACGGCGATTCGAAGCAGGGCGAGTAGTGAAACGCTGAGAAGAGAAGGGTGCCCCGGGTGGGATTCGAACCCACACTGGACGGTGTTTGAGACCGCTTCCTCTACCGGTTGGGATACCGGGGCGAGGGCTCAAGGCTAGTCGCAGTGGCCGTCGCAGTGCGGCTACTGGGACCCCCTACCCGATGTGTGGAGCGCTCGTCAGCGGCTGGCTAGCGTGGGACCACGGCCACGGTGACGTTCGTCATCCCGTCGATGCGGGCCAGTGTCAGGTTCACCGCATGCAGCTCCCCGGTGTAGGCACGGACCACGACGCCAGCGATAGTGGAGTCCTGATCCAGCGTGAACCCCTGCTCGCGCAGTACCGCGTCGTATCCGTCGGCCGCTTCGTTCACGGGCGACTGCGTCTCCCACAGAGCGGTGGCGGTGCCGTCCGACTGCGACGTTGCCAAGGCGAGGTCTCCAGAGGGGAATAGCGGAACATCCGCCGGCCACGATTCCGGGATCGTCGCGCCGCCGCCGGCCGCGAACTCGGTGCCTTCGTCGTCGGTGATGGAGATGGAGTCGTCGTCGACCTCCACCTGCCCGTCGACGATCTCCCCGCCGATCTGTTCGGCCATCTGTTCACCGCAGCCCGCATTGGTACCGATCACCGCGATCGCGGCTGCAGCGATGGCGATCCGTTGCGCGAATGTGGTCATGCGCCCTCCCTGTCTGCAGCACGCTAGGGGAGCGGGTCTGGCTATCGACAGGATCCGAATGGTCTTTGACTGGTCCGCCCTAGTCTTGGCCCATGCCTTCCGAACCGTCGTCCGGCGCGCTTCGCATAGTCGTCGCCGAGGACGAAGCCGTCATCCGGATGGATCTCGTCGAGATGGTGCGCGAACTCCGACACCAGGTGGTGGGGGAGGCGTTCAACGGGCAGGAGGCCGTCGACCTGGTGCGGTCCGAGCGGCCCGATCTCGTGTTCTTGGATATCGCGATGCCGATCCGCGATGGGCTATCAGCTGCCGAGGAGATCGCGGGTGAAGACCTGTGTGCGGCGGTCATGGTGACGGCGTTCAGCCAGCGGGACATCTCGATGAAGGCAGCCGAGGCGGGTGCCGTCGGTTACGTCGTGAAGCCGTTCACCATGGCGGATCTGGGGCCGGCCATCGATCTAGCGATGGCGCGCCACCAGCAGATCACGGACCTGAAGGCCCAGGTCGCTTCGCTGGGGGAACGGGCCGCATCCCGCGAGGTCGTGGAGCAGGCGAAGGATCTGTTGCAAGGTGGTCACGGCATGTCCGAGCCGGAGGCGTTCACCTGGTTGAGGCGGGCCGCCATGGACCGCCGGGTGACGATCGCCGAGGCGGCGACCGCCCTGATAGCAGGGCAGATGACGCCCTGAAAAGGGCCGAATAGGTCACATTC
>JBMTHB010000299.1:0-2399 GCA_049435845.1 Candidatus Nanopelagicales bacterium
GCCGCGTCCCGATCCTGGCGACGGCGGCGACGGTGGCGGCAGCGGTGGCGATGGGAACGGCGGTGACGGGGGTGGCGATTGCAATGGTGGTGACGGCGGAGGAACAACTACCCCGGAATTCTGCGGCGATCCGTTGGCTGGCGACTGCTGTACTGCCGGTAGCACCCCATACTGCAACGATGTTGACTGCTGTGATGCCGTCTGCCTCATCGATGCATCGTGCTGCTCCATGGTTTGGGATCAGACATGTGCCGATCTCGCCATCGCGACCTGCGCACCATGTGCTGGCGACGGGGTTACGGGGCCTCGAATCGGCATCGGCGGTCACGGTCCAGACGCAAACTACTACACGGCCGCGGTCGGCTTTGCCAATCTATCGTATGCGATGGCACCGTTTGTTGGCGATGCGGACGTTACCTCGGACGGCTGGAAGGTCGGAGTAACGGGGAACTACCTGTTCGGCGTTGGCGTGCAAAGCCGCCTGTCGATGCTGGGGATCAAGGGCGAGTGGGATCCCATCAACATCGCATTCCAGAATCAGTATGTGACCGAGTACGGCGTCAAAGACGAGTACCGCGTGAAGTACAAGGTGACGGTGTATTGGGAGGGGAGCGAGGGTCGTGCGCAGATCACGCAGCGTGTCCGCACCGGGTCCGATGCAGCGATCACCAACCTGTTCTCACCGCCACAGACCTCCGAGGCCTTCTCCGCCTCCACCGTCCAGTTCGCCAACGGTGATCCCTTTGGCGAGGGCCTGACCCGAAGCTTCTACAAGCGAACGACGGAATTTGGGCCGGTATCGGTTCGTGAACTCAAGGACAGCAACATCTCGATCTATGCCAACGGATCCGTGGATCCGTTTCGGAACGCGATCATCCTTGTCCATGATGTTCAGAAGGAGGTCGGCGGCGTCGGCTCCGGAGTCTGGGAGACCGTGTATGCGGGCTTCACCCATGAGAACTACACCCCCTTCGCGCTCTATCCGACCTACGTCGAGGCGGTGTCGCATCTCAAGACGCTTCGCTATCTGAGTTTCGGATGGGCGCATCAGGCTGAGGACGTGATCTCCCAAAGCACCGACGAGGACATTACGGGGCTGAACTACCCGTACAACGACAGCTGGCATACAGCCGACCAGAATGCCGCGTTCAGCAAGTATCGCGACCTGCCACCGACCTTCGGTGTGTCGAATGGCTTCGGGGCGATCAATCGACCAACGCACGTCTTGTTCGGCCGCTCGCTCAGGGCCGCCGTGGAGATCTGCTCGGCGTTGGGATGTGACCTGTGGTGGAACCATCCGTTCCACTCCACCTACGTCGGCAACACGCCGGGCGCGGTCAAGGTCCGCGAGGCGTATCTTCAGATGTTCGCCGAGACGGTGAACCAGCACCTCGCACCGGGTCTCAAGGTCTACAGCGAATGGGGCAATGAGACATGGAACTTCAGCAATCCGTTCTATCACGGAACGCGATATGCACAGAATCAGGGGTTGAAGCTTGCCAATGCCAACGGGGATCTTGTGCTGCGAGACTACACCTCAGAGTGGGCGTCCAGTCCGCCTTGGTGGGCAAACCCATCGGGGAATCAAAACGTCGCGATGTTCGCCTACAACGCCGCGGCGTCGGCGGCGATCTCGGCATACCTGCGTCCATTGATGCCGGGTCGCGATCTGGTGTCGGTCTGGGGTGGGCAGGACTCCGGAGGCACGCTTCGCTACGACATTCGATCGGCCGCCATGGCGCTCTGGGCGACGATTCCGTGGGTGTTCGACGAGTTGGATGCGTACGCGGTGGCTCCCTATCGAACGCCGCTGGTGGACAATGCGGCAGTCGAGGCGGGCACGCTGACGACCTCGGCGGCCTTCGATGCAATCCAGAGCGATGGGTGGCTATTGCCTGCGAGCGACACGTCGTCGAAGTGGGCGACGGAAGTTTCAGGCAAGCCGGGCATGGTTCAACAAAAGCAGTTTGTGCTGGACCTCGATGCGCCGTACGCCAACCCCGCCGTTGCGGACCAGTCTTTCAAGTTTCCTGCCGACGAAGGGAAGCGCCGTTGGAACCTTCGTCTGCTCGCGTACGAGTGCGGGCAACATGCGGTCCCGAACACGGACGCGACCAAGGAGTTCCAGCGTCTACTCCAGTACGAGCCACGCTATCACAACTACTACTACCGTCACTACGAGACGCTGTTGTCATCCGGACCCGCGCCGATGGTGACAACGCGACAGGCGGATGGGTACTACGGATCTACGTCGCAGTTCATCGCGAACGGCGAGCCGCTCTACGACATGGTGTGCGACCTAGGCATCATCTCTGCGCATGGAGGGTCGTTCTACTGGGGCACACAGCAGTTCAACGGAGAGATCGGCGCGCCGAGGGCGAGTGCGCTAAGGGATCTCG
>JBMTHB010000300.1:0-2397 GCA_049435845.1 Candidatus Nanopelagicales bacterium
CCAGCAGACAACGGCCGCTGCGGCCGCAACATTCAGCGAGTCGACTCCATTGCGCATGGGAATGCGCACCGCGTAGTCACATGCGGTAGCTGCAGCGGTAGTCAGACCGTCACCTTCCGTGCCCAGAACAAGTGCGACTCGCTCGGGAACGTCGAATGCGTCGAGGTCGATTGCCTGATCCGCATCAGGGGTCATGCCCACAACTGCGAACCCCGATTCCTGAAGGGTCGAGACGGCACCGGGCCACGGGTCCAGACGCGTCCACGGCAGATCGAAGACCGTTCCCATCGAAACGCCTACGCTTCGCCGATAAAGCGGATCTGCGCAGCGGGGAGTGACGAAGAAGCCATCGAACCCAAGACCGGCAGCGGATCGCACGATCGCTCCCACGTTCGTGTGATCGACGATGTCTTCCAGGATGAGCAGGCGACGCGCTCCGGCTATCACCGACTCCACGCTCGGCAACGGTGGACGTCTCATGAGCGCGAGGGCTCCTCGGTGGACGTGAAATCCTGTGATGCCCTCCAGCAGCGCTTGATCAGCGACGTAGACGGGGGTGTCCGGGATTGCGTCGATGATTGGCTGCATCCGAGCAAGCCACTTGTCTTCCATCAAAATCGAATAAGGCTCATGGCCTGCTGCCACCGCGCGCTCGATGACGGATGCACTTTCGGCTATGTAGACGCCATTCTGGGGTTCGAAGCGCACACGGAGGGCTACGTCGGTGAGGTCTCGATATCCGTCTAGCCGATCGTCCTCCAGATCGGTGATCGTCTCGATGGTCATATCGGATCAGTAGTTGATGCGGCAGTCGGTGGCGATGACATCGACTAGTTGATCGAACGACGCTTGATCCAAGGTTCCGTCCTCAAGCCAGGTCTGCTCCATCAGCGTGATGTAGCCCTGGGGATTCGCGCGGAACGCAGTGCACACCTCGGTCTTGACCTCTTCCGGCTGCGACGCCCACAGAGCATCTGCGTCGATTGCCGCCGGTCCACTGCTGCGTGGAATGAGAGCGGCTGCTCCGGCTCCCACGAAGCCGATGATTACGAAGATCACCACCGCGATCATGAAGGGCCGGGATCGGAACAACTGCATGAGACAACCGTACGTGGTGATCTATTCGGACTCGCTCGCATCCCGGAGCGCTTCGTGCAGGAGCCCGAGGAAGCGGTCTCTGTTGACCTCGTAGATCACTCTGCAATTCGCATCTCTACCGCTGGAACCGCGTTCGTCAACGATCGTCTGTCCACGCGCTGGTCCGTCACCGGGGATGACATCAACGAAGTGGCGCGCTTCGCTTGTGACGATGCCGGGATCGATGGCGATGGCCATGGCGAGTGGATCGGGAAGGTCGAAACCATCGAGCATCGTCTCGTTTCGGCAGAACTCACGCAGAACTGCCTGAATGTCGACGGCGAATGCTCCAAGCGTGCCGAGGCTCCGGAGTTCGGCCGCGAGTTCGTCATGGATGACTGCGTGGGCAGTCGAGATGTCCCAGCCGGCCATCTCGAATGAAAGACCGGAGTTTGCCACGATGTAGGCCGCTTCTGGGTCGGCCCAGAAGTTGAACTCGGCCAGGGGAGTGATGTTCCCCGGTAGTACCGCGGTTCCGCCCATTGTCACGACGCGCTTCACAGCGTCGATGATTCCGGGCTCGAGGCGAAGGGCAAGAGCGATATTCGTCAGCGGGCCGAGCGTCACCAGTTCGATTTCACCGGGGTTGTCCATGATCGTGTCGATCAGGGCTTGCACCCCTCGGTAAGAGGCGGGTTCACGGCTGTGGAGAGGCAGACCGATATCGCCCATGCCGTCTTGGCCGTGGACGTGGTGCGCACTTTGCAGGCCTCTCATCAGTGGGCCATCGGCGCCGACATGCACGGGCACCGTGGATCCGACGAGGTCTCGTGTGTACAGCGCATTCTGAGTTGCTTGCTCGATCGTGCAGTTACCCGCGACGGTGGAGATGCCGACGACGTCAATATCCGGGTGCTGCAGAGCCATCAGGAGAGCGATGGCATCGTCGGTGGCCGTGTCCGTATCGATGAAGAACGTGCGCTTGCCCATGCGAGCAACCTAGGGGATAGCGTCGAGTGGCGAATCCACATGCGACGTCAGTCGACGTATGGCGTTCCTTCATCATCGATGAGGGCGTGGACATGCACGCCTCGACCTGCGAGTTCCTCGCGGCCATGGAGGAACGGCAGATCCATGACAACGGCAAGTGACAGGACTGCTGCACCGGTTCGCCGAACCAAGTCGACTGCGGCTTTCGCGGTGCCTCCGGTGGCGAGGACGTCGTCCACGATCACAACGCGGTCGGAAGGAGAGAGGGCGTCGGTATGCATCTCGAGTGCACTAGTTCCGTATTCCAGTGAGAACTCTTCGCGGTGCACA
>JBMTHB010000301.1:0-2395 GCA_049435845.1 Candidatus Nanopelagicales bacterium
CGGTCCGTGCACCGAGTTCGGCCGGCGACTGGTTGAGGTACGCCTCGCCGCGCGCGGCTGCCAAAACCGCATCGATCGGCCCGACGCAGTCGTACATCCCATCACCTTCCGGAATGTCCAACTTGCGATCTTCGCCATTGCTGAAAAGCCAGAATGCCTCGCGTTCCACGTCGATCAGGAATTGCCCGTCGCTTCCCACTCCGCGCACTTCGAGCGAATGCCTGTTTCCCCAAGCATTCATGTGAGCGGAACTGCCTGACATGACCCCGATCGCACCGTTGTCGAAGCGGTAGGTGATGGCGTCATGCAACTCCACCGGGGCATCGAGCGGCGCGCTCATCAGCGCGAAAGCGGACTCCGCTCGCGCACCCGTCAGCCACAACGCCAGTCCAAGAGCGTGCGACAACTGGGCTTGGCCATACCCCCCTCCGGACAGGCGCCTATCCGTCCAGGTTCCCTGTTCGGGCACGGTCTCAGGGGCAGCGTCCGGATAAGCACCGGTGTTGGAAAGCAATTCCCTCGTAACGGACGACATAGTGATGGACATCTGCTCGAGGGATCCGATGCCGTACTCATCCATCATCCGCTTGGCCTGCTGGACCATAGGCCGGTAATTCCAGCCGAAGGCCACCACCACCTCGAGGCCCTTCTCCCGGCGCACATCGTCGATCCGCCACGCTTGAGCGGGATCGATGGTGAAGGGCTTTTCGCACATCACATGTGCCCCTGCGTCCAACGCCGCGACGGTGTGCTCGAAGTGAAGACCGGAAGGACTTCCCACGATGCACACGTCTAAGCCCGCATCCAACACATCGTGATAGTCCTCGGACGCGATAGGGATGTCCCAGTCCTGCTGGATGCGCGCGAGCATCTCCGGTCCCTTGCGGGCGACGGCGACGAGCTCTACGTCGTCGTGCCGCACCAAACTGGGCAAGTGCGAGGCGACCGTCCAGCTTCCCGCACCGATTATTCCGACCCGGATCTTGCCCACGCTTCCTCCGAAGATTCGTCACGTAACATCTGGTATCGATTCCTGAATGTAGTCGCCGCCCATCGATTCGTCAACGCTGTCGGCAGGCCCCCTTCGTCGACACTGGCCTGCGGTTGCGCCCGTGCGAAGGGATTCGTGGATCGACCCCGGACGCCGCAGCCGTGTCAACCCGTGACGATGCCTCCGTCCTGCACGATCGCCTGGCCGGTCAGATACGAGGCCCGGTCCGAGAGCAGGAAGCAGATCAAATCGGCGCATTCGCTCGGCTGTGCCTCTCGATGCAACGGAACCATGGACAGTCTCAGCCTCGATATTTCCTCGACCGTCGTTCCCCGAAGCCTGGCAAGCTCCGCGAGCACGTGGTCTTGCATCTCCGTATCAATGATTCCGGGCAGAATGGCATTGACTCGCACGTCCTGCGGCGCAAGGGCGTAGGCGAAGGAACGTGTCAGGCTCACCACTGCCGCCTTGGACGACGCGTACACCGCCGTCTCCAACGTGGTAGGCAGGCGTGCCGATACCGAACTCAAGTTGACTATCGCTCCCCCAGCGGGCATGTGCCGACCAAGACCGCTTGTTAGATCCCATACTGCTTCGACATTCACCGCGTAGATGTCGCGAATGTCCTGTGCGGTGAAGTCGAAAATATTCTTCATGCGCATCAGGCCGGCCGCGTTGACGAGGTAGCGAGCACCGCGGCACGATGCGATGAGGTCGGCCCGCTGCTCGTCATCCGTCAGGTCGACGCACACCGTGTCCATGCCACTCAAAGTGCCAAGGCCCTCGGCATTCCGATCGACCGCCACGACTTCCGCGCCTGACGCGCGCAGCCTCTCAGCAGTGGCGCGGCCTATGCCCGTGGCGGCGCCGGTCACCACCGCGCGGCCGGATAACGAGATTTCCATGTCGACTCCTCAGTGTGCGACTATGATTCTGGAAACGTTACCACTGGGGGTAGGGGCTGGTGTCATGTTGAACGTAGGCGCAGCCAAGATGCGCATCGCTCCACCGTTACCCGTCGATCCGCAGGGCTACGTCCGGCGTCCGAATCCTGCCGTGGAGCACGGCGATCCCCTCATGGTCACAGCCGTCGTTTTCCAGACGCCGTCCAGCTCGGCTGCTGTCATCGCTGCCGATCTCGCTGGGCAGGATCACCAGATGGCCGAAGCGATGCGTTCGGCAGTTGCCGCCGTCATTCCCGTCCCCGCCGCGAATGTGCTCATCAATGCCAGTCACAGCCACGCGGCACCCTGGGCTCGCACCGATGGTGCGAAGTTGGGAGGCGGTTTCGACCGATTCACCGAGGCCGAGATCGCCTACGTCAATCGACTTCCTCACGATTTCGCATCCGTGGCACTACAAGCATGGAATAACCGCCGGCCGGCTCGGGGGGGCGGGGGGGGC
>JBMTHB010000302.1:0-2394 GCA_049435845.1 Candidatus Nanopelagicales bacterium
TGAGATGGTCACGGCCACGCAGTCGATCGACGACGACACCTTGATGTTGCTGGGAACCGAATTGAACTTCGATGTCCAGGTTGTTTCACCCGAGGACGAAGACCGCGAGTTGCTGGAGTCCTTCGACCTCGAGTTCGGTGAAGACGAGGGAGACGACGCGGATCTGATGCCGCGGCCACCGGTGGTGACCGTGATGGGTCACGTCGATCATGGCAAGACCAAGCTGCTCGATGCCATCCGCAAGACCAACGTGGTGAGCGGTGAAGCTGGCGGCATCACCCAGCACATCGGGGCCTACCAGGCGGTGGCGCACACCGCCGATGGCGATCGCACGCTCACCATCATCGACACCCCGGGCCACGAGGCGTTCACCGCCATGCGTGCTCGCGGGGCCGAGGTGACCGACATTGCGATCCTGGTGGTTGCGGCCGACGATGGCGTCAAGCCGCAGACCATCGAGGCACTGAACCACGCGCAGGCCGCGCAGGTGCCGATCGTGGTGGCGGTCAACAAGGTTGACAAGGAAGGCGCGGACCCGATGAAGGTTCGAAGCCAACTGACCGAATACGGGCTTGTGGCCGAGGAGTTCGGTGGCGAGACGATGTTCGTCGATGTGTCCGCGCTGCAGAGTATGGGTATCGACGGTCTCCTCGAGGCCGTGATGCTCACCGCCGATGCAGCATTGGAGTTGAAGGCGAACCCGCACCAGGACGCTCAGGGTGTGGCGATCGAGGCGCACCTGGACCGCGGCCGTGGTCCAGTCGCAACGGTTCTCGTGCAGCGCGGAACGCTGCGCCAAGGCGATTCGATCGTTGCCGGCGATGCATTCGGTCGCGTGCGCGCGATGCTCGACGACGCCGGCAATCCGGTCGAGGAAGCTGGTCCGTCCACACCGGTACAGGTGCTCGGTCTGACATCGGTCCCGGGGGCGGGCGACTCCTTCCTGGTCGTCGACGAGGACCGCACCGCGCGGCACATCGCGCAGACCCGGCAGGCGCGCGAGCGCAATGCGTTGCTCGCGAAGAACCGGGTCAAGCGTTCGCTCGAGGACTTCCTGGAGTCCTTGGAGAAGGGCGAGGTGCAAGACCTCACGCTCATCATCAAGGGCGACGTCTCCGGTTCGGTGGAGGCCTTGGAGGACGCATTGACCAAGATCGATGTGGGCGACGACGTCAACCTGCGCGTCATCCACCGCGGAGTCGGTGCGATCACGAAGAACGATGTCACGTTGGCGAGCGCGTCGAAGGCGATCATCATCGGCTTCAACGTTCGCCCCGAGGGCAAGGTCGCCGAGTTCGCCGCAGCCGAGGGCGTGGATGTCCGGTTCTACAGCGTCATCTACCAGGCCATCGACGAGATCGAGGCTGCACTCAAGGGCATGCTCAAGCCGGAGTTCGAGGAAGTCCAGCTCGGCACCGCGGAGGTGCGCGAGGTATTCAAGTCCTCGAAGTTCGGCACCATCGCTGGCTGCCTGGTGCAATCGGGCGAGGTGAAGCGCAACGCGAAGGCGCGACTCATCCGCGACGGCGCGGTAGTAGCAGACAACCTGACCATCGCGACCTTGCGACGGTTCAAGGACGATGTCACGGAGGTGCGGGAGGGCTTCGAGTGCGGCATCAACCTCGGGTCTTACCAGGACGTGAAGGTCGACGATGTGATCGAGACCTTCGAGATGCGCGAGAAGCCGCGGCCGGCTTAGGCCGTGGTTTCCTCCATCTGATCCTGCTCACATTTGATCCGGCACATCGAGTCGAAGGGAAGTCGTGATGGCGAACGTGGCTCGTCAGCGTCGCTTGGCCGAGCGGATCCAGCACATCGTCGCGGAGATGCTCGAGTTGCGGATCAAGGATCCGCGGCTGGGTTTCGTGACGATCACCGATGTCCGGGTCACACCCGACCTGCGCGAGGCGTCGATCTTCTACACCGTGCTCGGCGACGCTGACGAGCAAGCCGCAACCGCGGCAGCGCTGGCTTCGGCATCGGGTGTGATCCGCAGCGAGGTGGGCAAGCAGACCGGCATCAAGTTCACCCCCACACTGGAATTCATCCCCGACGCCGTCCCCGAGAACGCCCGCCACGTGGAGGAGTTGCTCGCCCAGGCTGCCGCCGCGGATGCGGCCGTGCACGAGCAGGCAGCCCGTGCGCAGTTCGCCGGCGACCCGGATCCCTACCGGCACGTCCAGGACGACGGCGAGGACGACCAAGCCGCCACGCGATGAAGCGCAAGGACGATCCGTCCACCAGTGGAGTGCTGCTGATCGACAAGCCCGCCGGCATGACCTCCCACGATGTGGTCGGTCGGGTCCGCAAGTGTTTGGGTATGCGGCGCGTGGGGCACGGCGGCACGTTGGATCCCATGGCCACTGGTGTACTCGTCGTCGGGGTGGGGCCGAC
>JBMTHB010000303.1:0-2379 GCA_049435845.1 Candidatus Nanopelagicales bacterium
CGCGCGTGTGTAGAAGTCGTACGCGCCGTATAAGTTGCCGTGGTCGGTCATCGCGATTGCCGGCATACCCAACCGGGCCGCTTCACCGATCAGGTCATCGAGTCGCGCGGCGCCATCGAGCATCGAGTACTCGGTATGCACGTGCAGGTGGACGAAATTCGTGTCGCTCATACCGAGACGACGCCCTTCCTCGAGCCGCGCATCGAAGTAGCGGTCTCGGGCACCGCCTCACCCTACGCCGCTGACGGGAAGCGGTCAGGTCGACAGGCCGGATTGCAGAGTGTGTAGAGACTCGCGCAGGTCGTCCGGATAGGGACTCTCCACTTCCAGCCATTGCCCGGTGCCCGGATGGTGGAATCCCAGCCGTCTCGCGTGCAACCACTGCCTCTCCAACCCCAATTCCCGAGCCATGGTGGGATCTGCGCCGTAGGTGACGTCGCCGATGCACGGATGACGCATCGCGGCCATGTGGACGCGAATTTGATGCGTGCGCCCGGTCTCGAGATGCACCTCCACGAGCGATGCTCGTGGCCAAGCCTCCAACGTGCGGTAGTGCGTGATGCTCGGTCGACCGGAATGCACCACGGCCCACTTGTAGTCCTTGGTCGGGTGGCGGTCGATCGGCGCGTCGATGGTGCCCTCGAGTGGATCGAGGAGTCCGTGCACGATCGCGTGGTACTCCTTCGTCACCGAACGGTCCTTGAATTGCTGCTTGAGCGACGTGTACGCCCGGGGTGACTTGGCCAGCACCATGGCCCCGGTGGTGCCCACGTCGAGTCGATGCACGATCCCCTCACGCTCGCTGGCACCCACCGACGCCAGTACGTGCCCGGCGGCTGCGAGCGAGCCGGTCACCGTCGGGCCAGTCCAGCCCGGGCTCGGGTGCGCGGCCACTCCGACCGGCTTGTCGATCACGATGACGTCCTCGTCCTCGAACAGGATCGGCATGTCCGACACCGGTTCGACGACGGCAGCGGCGGGAGACGGCTCGTCGACCTCGATGACGTCGTCGGCGGCCAGACGATGCGACTTGGCGATCACCTTGTCGTCGACGGTCACCAGACCGGCGTCGACGAGCGCCCCCACGCGCGCACGGGACATACCGAGCATCCGAGCTAGCGCCACGTCGATGCGCTCACCGATCAATCCATCCGGCACGGGATAGGCGCGACTCACGCGCCTTCGACCTTCTGTCGGTCTGCTGAATCGCCGCCGGTATCGGTCCCGCCTTGGTTGGCGAGTTCGTCGGCGTGCTCGTCGGCGGCCAACGGAACTCCACGCCAGGCAAGGATGATCATGGCGATGGCTGAAAACGTGATCGACATATCGGCGACGTTGAAGACCGGGAAGTTCGGCAGCCCGATGAAATCGACCACCGAACCCATCCCCGGGGACGGTGGTCGGGTCAGTCGGTCGATCAAGTTGCCCAGCAAGCCACCGAGCAGGCCGCCGAGTGCCAACGCCCAGGCCACGGAAGTGATGGTTCGAGCGAACCGGATGATCACGATCCCGACGACGATGGCCACGATCGTGAACACCCATGTATAGCCCGCGCCGAAACCGAAGGCCGCACCGGAGTTCTCGGTGTAGGTGAGCCGCAGCAGCGGACCAACCAGATAGATCGGCCCCTCCCCCGCGGCGAGCCTGGGCTGCATCGTGGCAACCGCCCACGCCTTGGTCAGCTGGTCCAGGAGGACCACGCCACCGGCCGTCCCAGCGAGAACCGCGAGCACCCGACCGTGCACACCTGACACCACGACCGACAGCCTAGGTCGCAGATGTGAGGAGGCCTCAGTAGCGCTCCTCTACCTCCTTGCACGCCCGACAGAGTTTGGCCCGCGGAAAGGCCTGCAGTCGGTACTTGCCGATCGGCTTACCGCACGACTCGCATACCCCGTAAGTGCCGGCGTCGATACGCGCCAACGCATGCTCCACCTGCTCGAGCATGTCCCGAGTGTTCTTCGCCAAGGACATCTCATGCTCGCGCTCGAACGTCTTGCTCCCGGCGTCGGCCTGATCGTCTCCCGCACCGTCTCCGGAATCGCGGATCAGGTCCGCGAGTGCCACTTCAGCGGTGGCGAGTTCCTCCAACAGTCGTTCTTTGTCACCGAGCAACTCGGACCGCACATCACGCAATTCCTGGTTGGTCCAGGGGGACTCATCCTCACGGACCACCGGGCGTTTCTTGGCCGGGGCTATCTTCTTCGCCGGCGCGCTCTTCTTGGCCGGCGCCTTCTTCGGCTCGCTGTTCTGGGCTTCGCTCTTCTTCGGAGCGGCCTTCTTCGCGGGCGCGCTCTTCTTCGGAGCGGCCTTCTTCGCGGGCGCGCTCTTCTTCGGAGCGGCCTTCTTCGCGGGCGCGCTCTTCTTCGGAGCGGCCTT
>JBMTHB010000304.1:0-2378 GCA_049435845.1 Candidatus Nanopelagicales bacterium
CGGTAGGTCATCGGATAGGTCGGCCACGGCTGGCTGGCCGGACGCTCATCCGTGGGCCGCGGCATGATCTCCAACTGGGTCACGCTGGCGGCGCCTTGACGATGGGATGTGCCAAGACAGTCCGCACCGGTATCACCCCCACCGATGATCACCACATGCTGCCCCGCGACGTCGAGCGGCGAATGCTCGAGATCGCCTTCTTGCACCCGGTTGGCAAGCGGGAGGAATTCCATCGCCTGGTAGATGCCCGATAGTTCCCGCCCGGGGATCGGCAGGTCGCGCCACGCGGTGGCACCCGTGGCGATGACGATGGCGTCGTAGCGCCTGCGCAGATCGGCGACGGTCATATCGACACCGATCTCGACGTTGGGTCGGAACTTCACGCCCTCGGCCTCCATCTGATGCAAACGCTGGTCAAGGTGGCGCTTTTCCATCTTGAACTCGGGGATGCCGTAACGCAGCAGTCCGCCGATCCGATCCGCGCGTTCGTACACGGCGACGGTGTGTCCCGCGCGCGCAAGCTGCTGGGCTGCGGCGAGGCCGGCGGGGCCCGAACCGATCACCGCGACCGTCTTGCCGCTCAATGACTCAGGTGGCTGCGGGGTGATCCATCCGGCCTCCCAGGCCCGATCGACGATCGCCACTTCGACCTGCTTGATCGTGACCGGCTCGGCATTGATGCCCAGGACACACGCTGCTTCACACGGTGCCGGGCACAGTCGACCGGTGAATTCCGGGAAGTTGTTCGTCGCATGCAGTCGTTCGATCGCCTGTCCCCAGTCGCGGTCGTAGATCAGGTCGTTCCACTCGGGGATCAAGTTGCCCAGCGGGCAACCTTGATGACAGAAGGGGATACCGCAGTCCATACAGCGACCGGCCTGCTTCTCCAGACTGCGGGCGTCGAAGTCCTCGTAGACCTCTCGCCAGTCCTGCAGTCGAATATCGACCGGTCGGCGCTTGGGCAATTCTCGATCGGTGGTCAAGAATCCACGGGGATCAGCCACGAGGACCTCCCATCACCGCAACGACCGGGTCCTCGCCACGTGCCAACGCCTCCTCGCGCAGCCGCAGCACGCGCTTGAAGTCCTGCGGCATCACCTTGGTGAAGCGACCGGACGCACCCTCCCAATCGGCTAGCAGCGCAGCGCCCATGGACGAATCGGTCTCCTCGACATGTCGGGTGATCAAGGCTCGGAGTTCATCGAGGTCGTCGGCACTCAGTGGATCCAGGTCGACCATCTCGGGATTGACGCGGGCCACGGGTAGATCGAGGACGTAGGCGATGCCTCCCGACATCCCAGCTCCGAGGTTCCGGCCGACATCGCCCAAGATCACCGCGACACCACCGGTCATGTACTCCAGTGCGTGATCGCCGACTCCCTCCACGACAGCGTGGGCCCCGGAATTGCGAACGCAGAACCGTTCACCCACCCGGCCGCGGATGAAGATCTCTCCACTCGTTGCGCCGTAACCGATGACGTTCCCCGCGATGATGCTCTCCTCGGCCACGAACTGCGCGCGCCTATCGGGCCGCACCACGATCCGGCCGCCGGAAAGACCCTTACCGACGTAGTCATTCGCGTCGCCCTCCAACCGCAGGGTTATCCCCGCGGGCAGGAATGCGCCGAACGACTGACCGGCCGATCCCAGGAATGTGATGTCGATGGTGCCATCGGGAAGGCCCTCACCGCCGTGCATCCGCGTCACGCGCGAACCGAGCATGGTGCCGACCGTGCGATTCACGTTGCGGATGTCCAGGGTCGCTCGCACCGGTTCCTTGCGCTCGATCGCAGGCATGCAGATGTCGATCAGCTCGTTGTCCAGCGCGCTTTCCAGACCGTGGTCTTGCGCCACCACGCGGCGCCGGGCCTGGCCGAGCGCCGTGTCGGGTACGTGCAGGATCGGTGTGAGATCCAGACCATCGGCCTTCCAGTGGTCGATGGCCCGGCGCATGTCGAGAAGCTCGGCGTGTCCGATCGCTTCATCCAGACTCCGGAAGCCGAGTAGCGCCAGATACTCGCGCACCTCCTGGGCGATGAACTCGAAGAAGTTGACCACGAACTCCGGTTCGCCAGCGAAACGCTCGCGCAGCACCGGGTTCTGCGTCGCGATACCCACCGGACAGGTGTCCAGATGGCAGACGCGCATCATCACGCACCCCATGACTACCAAAGGTGCCGTTGCGAATCCGTACTCCTCGGCGCCAAGCAGGGCCGCGATCATCACATCGCGACCGGTTTTCAACTGCCCGTCGGTCTGCACCACCACGCGATCGCGCAGCCCGTTGAGCAATAGCGTCTGTTGCGTCTCGGCCAGACCCAACTCCCACGGCGCACCCGCGTGCTTCAGCGAGGTGAGCGGCGAAGCGCCGGTTCCGC
>JBMTHB010000305.1:0-2375 GCA_049435845.1 Candidatus Nanopelagicales bacterium
GCCTCGCGGCGACGGGCCTCGACGCTTGCGGCGTCGATGTGGACGTGATGGCGCTTCGATCCCGGGATCGGAATCTTGATCGCCCCGATCGAGCCGTTGGTGATCAACTGCTCGACGCGTTGACGAGACACGCCGAGTCGTGCGGCTGCCTCCTTGGTACTGATCAACTCGTAGTTGCTCATTGTGTTTCCGCTCCTTGTTGCGGTTGTAGTTGACTGCGACCGGTTGGTCACGGGAGGGACACTACCGCGCCCGAGTCGGAGACGCAACCCCCGAGGCAAAGATTCCTCAGGGCACGTACCACATGCCATCGCCGTGACGCACCTTGCCGGGGTAGTCGCCAAGGTGCGCGATTGCGACTTTCCGCAGGTCAGACGCGGTTTTCTGCTGCAAAGCACCGTGCAGGCAGTGGGTGTTCCAGATGAGCACATCACCCTTGCGAGCGTCGAAGAATGCCGGCTCCATCAGCGTGCCGGCGATCAGTTCCTGCACGTGATAGGTCGCCTTGACCGACTCAGGCGTGAGACCGCACTGAGTGAGGTCCTTGTCCCACTTGTGGGACTCGGGGTACACCTTGAACCAGCCTGAGCGCCGCGGAATGTCGTCGAGGGCGATCCACGCGCCGCAGTGCGGCGTGTCCTGCGCCGAGAGGACGTCGCAATGCCAGTCGGCTCCGGCGTGATGCCAGTTCAGGATGTCCGAGTGGACCGCGAGGTCGCCGAGCCCGATCTGCTCGAACGCCCACCGAACCTGAGGGTGGCAGAGGAGGTCGCGAATCTCGACGTGGCGGGTGTAGAGGTACCGCTGGCCGGCCGGTTCAGGCGAGTAGCCGTCGGCGTCGAGGCCAAGGTTCTCATGCCACCAGTCGACGTACCGGTCAAGGTCGGAGTGCGGGATCAGGCCGCGCCAGACCTGCACGCCATCAGCGTCGAATGCGCAGTCGTCGACGGGTTTTGCGGGGATTGAGGCTCTCATTTAGGCGCTCCAACTGGCCGGTGATGTCCTCCAGTCTAGAGACCACCATCATGAGCGCAGCGGCAATCGTGCCGTCGGCATGGGTGAGCGGCTCCCCGGTGTTCTGCCCGTAGAGCACGTCCTGCTTGAACTGCTCCAGTTCGGCACCGAGGAACCGCCCACCGTTGCCCATCAGAACGGCTCCGCGTCCTCTTGGACCTGCTGCGGGCGCGGACGCGAGGCCGGCCGCTTCGCTGCGCCCTGCTCGCCTCCACCGTTGCCGCCCTTTTTGCGGGTCATAGACTCGATGTTGCGAGCCGAGACACCGATCTCGTCGGCGATCAGTTCGACCACGGACCGGTTGTTGCCATCCTTGTCGACGTAGGAGCGCTGCTCCAGCCGGCCGGTGACGACGACGCGCATGCCCTTCTCGAGCACGTTCGCGGCGTCCTCGCCGAGATTGCGCCACGCGGTCACGTTGAAGAATGACGCCTTCTCCTGCCGCTCTCCGGACTGGTCAGTCCAGTAGTGGTTGCAGGCGACGCTGAAGTTCAGTTTCGCCGCGCCGGATTCCATGAACTTGAGTTCAGGGTCCTGCGTGATGTTGCCGACAAACGTCGTGGGTGATGCTGACATGTTCGGATCCTCCGAGTGTTTCGGCCGACCGGGAGTGGTCGGCGCGCGACATCGTAGCCGAGTTGCCCGCGGCGACGTCGGACATTCTGGTAAGTTTTTCCACATGGCAGACGAACTCGCTGAAGTCAGATTGTGGATTGTGAAACGGATCGCGGACGTCCTCGTGGACCTCGCCGACGACGGGGAAGAGGATGTGGATATCGATGAACTCCACGATCAGCTCCAGAACGTCGGCAACCTGATCTGCGAGGCGCTCGACCTGCAGGTCGTGGCGCGCGACGGGAACCGGGCGACTGTGGAGGTCGGGGACCCGGCATGACCGTCCAGCAGTGCCGGCTATGTGGCGCGTCGTGGGACACCGAGCGGCACACCCATGAGACGTTGGAGCGGCCGATGGCATCCGGTCAGCGGTGCATCACCCTGACTGTCGGGTCGGTTCGCAGAGAAATCGCGACCGAGGTTGCGGTTGACATTCCAGATCTGTAATGTCCTGACCGCAAGTAACACGGTTGGTCACTTGCGGGTAGTAGGGGAGAGCCCTCACCGGACCGGACGGTAGACCGTCTGCCAGATGGCCCGGTGGGGGCCCTTCTACTTACTGAAGCCCCACGGAGACCAGCCCGAGTTGTTGCGGATCGCGAGCGCGGCCCGCAGGTTCGTCTCCGGGTCGTACAGGTCGTCGCAGTGCTCGAGGACGCCTTGAGCCTGCAGCCAGCCTTCGGGCCAGTAGCGGGTCGGCTTACACCAGAACTGGTTGATCTGGACGAGCCCGTTCGAGCCGCCCA
>JBMTHB010000306.1:0-2367 GCA_049435845.1 Candidatus Nanopelagicales bacterium
CGGCAGCGGCTCCGGCAGCCAGTCACCAGGGTCCTTGAACACGACGATCTCTCCCCGCTTCACTCCGGAGATCTCGGTGGTGATCTTGGAGGCGATGATCCGATCCCCCGGCCGCAAGGTGGCTTCCATCGACGCACTCGGCACGTAGAACGCCTGGAGCAAGAACGCACGGATGAGAGCCGACAGCGCGAGGGCGACGACGACGATGACCACGACTTCGCGCAAGCCGCGCCAGAACGGATGGGCTTTCTTCTTCTCGCGGGCGTGCTTACCGACATCCGTCACGGGGAGTTCGCTCCTTTAGGCGCGGAGAAGTCGTAGTCGGGCAGTGGGATGTTCGAGATCCGATTCAGCGGCCACACGACCGTCATCGCTCGTCCGACAATGGAATCCTCGGGAACGAAACCACCGCCGGGATCACCCAGGTGCGCGCGCGAATCGGCGGATGCGGAGCGGTGGTCACCCATGACCCACAGTGTGCCGTCGGGAACCTCCACATCGAACGGTTGCAGGCTCGGCGCGTCCCCGGGGAACAGGTAGTCCTCTGCGAGGGGTTGTCCGTTCACCAGGATGCGACCCGCATCATCACAGCAGGTGACTCGATCGCCACCCACCCCGATCACGCGCTTGATGAAGTCGGTCGAATCCGGTGCCACCAGGCCGAAGGACTGCCCTGCCCACACCAATGCCCCGGTGATCGGATCGCGGTCAGGAACGACCGTTGCTGGCACGAACGAGCCAGAGCCATCGAAGACGACAACGTCCCCCCGCTCGATATCGCGGACCCGATAGACCATGCGGTTGACCAGTACCCGGTCACCGATCTGCAAGGTGTCTTCCATAGACCCCGACGGAATCGAGAACGGTTTGACGACGAACGTCGTGATGAGCAGAACAACGCCCAAAGCGATGGCGATCGTTACTGGAATATCCCACCAGGATTGTCGCTCCCGGTCGGCCAAGGTCAGCTCTCCGTTTGTTCGTTGTCCGTTGTGGCCGTAGCTGCGCTAGGGGCAGTGGGGGCACTGGCCGTGTTGTCGCGGCGTTCGCGGATCTTGGCTGCCTTCCCACGCAGACCGCGCAGGTAGTAGAGCTTGGCGCGACGGACATCACCCTTGGTGACCAGTTCGATCTTCTCCACCACCGGGGAATGCAACGGGAAGGTGCGCTCGACGCCCACGCCGTAGGACACCTTGCGAACGGTGTAGGTCTCACTTGCACCCGAACCTGAACGAGCGATGACCACGCCCTGGAACACCTGAACACGGGTCTTGTTACCTTCGACGACCTTCACGTGCACCTTGACGGTGTCACCAGCACGGAATTCGGGAATATCGTCGCGTAATACGCCGGCGTCGACGGCGTCAAGGGTCTTCATCGCTGTTTCTCTTTCCTGCAAGCGCCACAAGTCGCCCACTGTTAGGTGGAGTGGTGTGCCCTCGTGCGTCCCTTGTGGCAGACGTCGGGCAGCGGGGTGAAGCCACGTAAGTCTGCCACACCCGCACCAACGGCCCATCATGGGCAGTGACGCGACCCCGAACGCGACGGTCCGGTCACGAGAGCGTGGGGTCAGGGTGACAAGTCGGGCCGACGCTGGTCCGTTCGTTCTGCCGCCTGCTCCTCGCGCCAGGCCGCGATCCGGCCATGGTCCCCCGAGAGCAGGACGTCCGGCACCTCCAGGCCTCGCCACGTGGGCGGCTTGGTGTAAGCCGGGCCCTCCAGTGCCGGACCGGAAACTTTGCTGAATGAGTCGTCGATTGCACTCTCAGCATTACCCAGCACACCCGGAATCAACCGCGTTATCGCCTCGACCATGACCAGCGCCGCAGCCTCACCACCAGCGAGCACGTAATCCCCCACGCTGACCTCGCGAACGCCGGCCCAGTCATCACGAGACGAGAAATGCTCGGCGACGCGTGCATCGATGCCCTCGTATCGGCCGCAGGCGAACACCAACTGGCTCAAGCCGCTGAACTCCGCGGCCATCGACTGATCGAACCGGTAGCCCGACGGGGAGGGGATGATCAACCACGGGTCGGCTGCCGAGGCATGACGGACATCGTCCAGTGCCGCTCCCCATGGCTCGGGCATCATCACCATGCCGGGGCCGCCGCCGTACGGGGTGTCGTCGACGCTGCGGTGCTTGTCCGTCGCGTACTCGCGTAAATCATGGACACGTACATCCAGCAGTCCGACCTCACGAGCCTTACCCACAAGAGATAGTTCGAGAGGCGCGAGGTACGCGGGAAAGATCGAGACGATGTCGATCCGCATCACAGGTCTGCTTCCTGTGAATCGTCCAGCAGGCCCTCGGGTGGAGTGATGATCAACCTCTTATTCGTGATATCCACGGTAGGTACGAATTGC
>JBMTHB010000307.1:0-2349 GCA_049435845.1 Candidatus Nanopelagicales bacterium
CATGGGGCAATCGGCGCCGACGCTCTCCGGTGGTGAGGCGCAGCGAGTCAAGCTTGCCAGCGAATTGCAGAAGCGGTCCACAGGGCGCACCGTCTACGTCTTGGATGAACCCACGACCGGGCTGCATTTCGAGGACATCCGCAAATTGCTCGGCGTCCTGCAATCGCTAGTCGACAAGGGCAACACGGTTATCGTGATCGAGCACAATCTCGACGTCGTGAAGTCGGCCGACTACGTCATCGATCTCGGCCCCGAGGGTGGTTCCGGAGGGGGCTCGATCGTCGCCACGGGTACGCCCGAGGAAATTGCGGCGGCGCCCGATAGTCACACCGGTCTGTTCCTCGCACCTTTACTCACTGCGCCGAGTGGAGGATCCGCCGGCTCGCGGCGCAAGCGCGGCTGACGTAGTGTGCCTGTCATGACGACGTCGAATCCAAGGCCTAACGTCACCCTCCCTCGTCGCACAGTGCTCACCGCCGGCGGCGTAGTCGCTGTAGGGGGTGTGCTGGTCGCCTGCGGAGGTGGGGAGAGCCCATCCCCGGCCAGCGAAGAGACCGCTGAGGAAGCCGAAGCCGCCGAGGAGATCGGCGATGCCGAGGTCGCAGTCGATCAGGGCGAGGCTCTGGTGGCAGTGGGAGAAGTACCCGTCGAAGGCGGTGTGGTCATCGCTGACCCACCCGTTGTGGTGGTGCAGCCCAGCGAGGGCGACATCAAAGCATTCAGCGCGGTGTGCCCTCACCAAGGCTGCCTGGTGTCATCAGTCGAGTCGAACGAGATCCTGTGCCCATGCCATGGATCGTTGTTCTCGGCACAAGACGGCGCGGTACTCGCTGGTCCGGCCAACTCCGGATTGCCGGGCATCACGATCGCAGTGCAGGGGGATTTGGTCTTCCTGGGCTAGTTTGCCCACGATGAGCGATCCGAGCGATTACCGCCCCGCACCGGGTTCGATCCCCACGAGCCCGGGCGTCTATCGGTTCCGTGACGCGCTCGGTCGGGTCATCTACGTCGGTAAGGCTCGGTCGCTGCGATCGCGCCTCAACTCCTACTTCGCCGACTACGCCTCGCTTCATCCTCGAACGCAGTCGATGGTGAGCGCAGCGTCATCCGTCGACTGGGTCGTGGTGGCCAATGAGGTCGAGGCGCTGGCTCTGGAGTTCACCTGGATCAAGGAATTCGATCCCAGGTTCAACGTGAAGTATCGGGACGACAAGTCCTACCCGTACCTGGCGGTAACAGTGGGGGAGGAGTTTCCCCGGGCGGCCGTGGTGCGCGAACCCAGGCGTAAGGGAACGCGGTACTTCGGTCCCTATGCGCACGCGTGGGCGATACGCGAGACCTTGGATGAGATGTCGAAGGCTTTCGGGGTACGTACCTGCCGCGACGGCGTATTCAAGCGAGCAGCCCAACTGGATCGACCGTGTCTACTCGGATACATCGACAAGTGCAGTGCGCCGTGCGTCGGGCGGATCGATGCCGCGCAGTATCGGGAACGAGTGGATGACATGTGCCGGTTCCTGGCCGGCAACACCCGACCGTTCATCCGACGACTCGAAGCGGCCATGCAGCAGGCAGCCGACGCTCAGGAGTACGAGGAAGCAGCTCGAATCCGCGACCGACTGGGCGCGCTCCAACGGGCCATGGAGCGCAACGCCGTGGTATTCGCCGATGGCACCGACGCCGATGTCATCGCTGTTCACGACGATGAGCTGGAACTCGGAGTGCAGGTGTTCCATGTTCGCAGCGGTCGGTTGGTGGGAGAACGAAGCTTCATCGTGGAAAAAGCCGAGGACATGTCCGTCGCCGGCTACGTCGAGCGGGTTCTCCAGCGGCTCTACACCGGACGTGACGGAGTGGATATCGAAAGCGCGCGGCCGCCACGGGAGGTGCTGGTGTCGGTGCCCCCGGTCGACCTAGCGGCCGTCACGGCTTGGCTGGCTGAGCGACGCGGCGGCGGCGTGGATGTCCGGGTTCCGCAACGAGGTGACAAGCGTGCGTTGATCGAGACCGCGAGGGCGAACGCGGCGGAGGCGCTGAGCCGCCACCGTCTCAAGCGAGCCAGCGATCTAACGGCGAGGAGTGAAGCACTCGCGGAGTTGCAGGAGTACCTGCAACTCGCCGAAGCGCCCTTGCGTATCGAGTGTCTGGATATATCCACGCTTCAGGGCACCGACACCGTTGCCTCCCTGGTTGTCTTCGAGGACGGTCTGCCGCGCAAGAGCGAGTATCGAAGCTTCGTCATCAAAGCTCCCGGTGCCGATGACCTGGCCGCGGTGCGTGAGGTGGTTGAGCGTCGCTTTACGCGGGTGGGCAAAGACGGTTCTGACGGTGGTGCCGAAAATCGCACGT
>JBMTHB010000308.1:0-2349 GCA_049435845.1 Candidatus Nanopelagicales bacterium
CACGTGGATGGCCGTTCGTCACCGCGAAGTGCGCGATCAGTCTCGATGGACGCGTTGCCGGACCAGGCGGTCGACCGGTCGCCTTGACCGGCGCCCCGGCGCTTACCTACACGCACGAACTCAGGGCCCGGGTCCAGGCGGTCCTGGTGGGAACCCACACCGTGATCGTCGATGACCCCCTGCTCACGGTGCGTCACGCCGCCGTGCCGCTGTGTGGACAGCCACGCCGCGTGATTGTGGGGAATCGAGAACTGTCCACTGACGCGCGGGTCTTCGACTCCTCGGCCCCCACCGTCCAGATTCGCGATCACGATCCACGTGCGGTGCTCAGTGCCCTCTTCGACGACGGAATCCGGCACGTGCTGCTCGAGGGTGGGCCGACGCTCATGCGCGCATTCCTGTCGGCGGGAGTCGTCGATGAGCTGATCTGGCTGGTAGCCGGTGTGTGGATTGGCGCAGGGCCGCGTGCGTTGCCCGAGGGTACGAGACTGGATCTACGGGCCACCGTCCACGAAACCAGGGCGCTCGGCCAAGATGTCCTGGTGCGCATGGTGTTGAACGAGGCGGCCTGATGTTCACCGGGATCGTCGAGGAGATGGGAGCCGTGGATGCCGTTGTCGATCACGGTGACTCGCTGAGAATTCGGATCGCGGCATCGGGAGTCGTCTCGGATGCGACGCACGGAGCCTCGATCAGTGTGAATGGCACATGCCTCACCGTGGCCGAGCACGGTACGGCGTGGTTCGAGGCCGACGTGATGCGCGAGACGCTCGAGCGGACTGGACTGCGAACGCTCGCTGTCGGTGATCGGGTCAATTTGGAGCGCGCGGCTCGACTCGATAGCCGCCTCGGCGGACATATCGTGCAAGGTCATGTCGACGGAGTAGGGACCATCGCGGGGATTCATCCTGGGGATCGCTGGACCCTCGTGGAGGTCGCAGTGCCGAGCGAGTTGACCCGCTACATGGTCGAGAAAGGGTCGGTCACCGTCGACGGCGTATCGTTGACGATCGTGTCCGTAGCCGCCGATCGCTTCACGGTGTCGCGGATTCCCACGACCCTGACCGAGACGACCTTGGGCGCGCGTGCGGTCGGCGACGTCGTCAATATCGAAGTGGATGTGCTCGCGAAGTACGTCGAGAAACTCGTGGCGCGATGATTCCCGCCGACGAACTATTTGGTGCCGACGTGGAGGCTCCGCCGGAGCCGGCTCAGTCGACGACGCGCCGTATCGATCGAGCCGACGCCCCGGCGGACGGCGTGGTCCTGGATTCCATCGATGACGCGATTGATCAGCTGCGCAGGGGTCGACCGATCGTGGTGATCGACGATGAGAACCGGGAGAATGAAGGAGACCTGATCTTCGCGGCGTCCTTGGCCACGCCGGAGATCACGGCGTTCATGATCCGTCACACGTCCGGCTACATCTGCGTCGGCATGACCGGCGAGGACCTCGATCGGCTCGAACTTCCGCCGATGTCCGCCATCAATGAAGATCGACGCGGCACCGCCTACGCCGTCACGGTCGATGCGAAGGATGTCGAGGCGACGGGAATCTCGGCTAAGGATCGAGCTCGCACCATCAAGGTGCTGGCGGATTCGGCCACCGAGCCATGGGAGTTGACCCGTCCGGGGCATGTCGTTCCGCTTCGCGCGGTTGAGGGGGGAGTGCTGCGCCGCGCCGGCCATACCGAGGCAGCGGTTGATCTGGCCCGGCTAGCGGGCCTGCACGCGGCCGGCGCGCTCTGCGAGTTGGTAAACGACGACGGCACGATGATGAATGCAGCCCAGTGCCGACGGTTCTGCGATGAGTACGAACTCGTTCTCGTGTCGATTGCAGACCTGATCCGGTTTCGGCGGCGTAGCGAATCCCAGGTTTCGCGCGTGGTCGAGGTTCCCTTGCCCACCGAGCTCGGAGACTTCCAGGCGGTTGCCTACCGCAGCGACATCGACGGCATAGAACATGTCGCTTTGGTGCTGGGGGATATCGGTGACGGGGAGCACGTCCTCGTTCGAGTCCACTCCGAGTGCCTGACCGGCGATGTCTTCGGATCGATGCGATGCGACTGCGGACCGCAATTGCACGCGGCCATGCGTCAGGTAGCGGCGGAGGGCCGCGGAGTAGTGCTATACGTGCGCGGCCACGAGGGCCGAGGTATCGGCCTGTTGGACAAACTCCGCGCGTACGCGCTGCAGGATCAAGGCCATGACACGGTGGACGCGAACGTCCAACTGGGCCTGCCTGTCGATGCCCGGGACTACGGCACCGGCGCCCAGCTCCTCGTCGATCTGGGTGTGCGCTCCATGCGCCTTCTCACGAACAATCCAGCCAAGCGAGCTGGGCTTGAG
>JBMTHB010000309.1:0-2342 GCA_049435845.1 Candidatus Nanopelagicales bacterium
GTGTCACGAAACAGCGGGACGGATGACGCGATACCGAGCCGTCGACGTGATATTCTTGGCGTTTGCCGCGCGCGCGCTCACGCGATTTCGGTATACGCCGTAGCGGTACGCGCGGCCGGCACGAGGTTTGCCCACGACGAGCGTGATCTGGCCGCGCACCGCAGCGCCCGCGGCGAGGCGACCCGCGGTCCAACAGTAAGTACGCCCCTTGATCTTCGCGTGCCGTGGTGCGTGAAGGATGCGGCTATTGAGCGGGATCACGTCGCAGATACGCGGATTGATCGCATCGACCGTGCCGACATTGCGCAGGACTGTCCGGATCACGATGTGGGCGCCTGGGCGCACTCGAGGCAAGCGTGTTCGGCGCTTCTCGACCCTGGTCGTCATCTTCAGACGCGCGCTCTGGGCGACGGCGCCCCCGGTCAAAGCCGGGTTGGTCGCGGTATCAGGGCGAGGCAACGACCCCTCAGCACTCGTCGAGCCCGTCGGTCGCGCGGCCGGGGTCAGTGGTGTTCCCTGGGCTGAATGGGTGAACGGGTTGGTCGTCGCGCCGCCCTGGCGCTTGACGAGTGCCTGCCGGACATAGAACGCCGCGGATATCTCGCCAACTCTCCACTTCGTCGGGCTGCCGGGATCGTTACCCGGGTCCACGAACGTGTAGGTCCACGTGCCACTCGAGTTCGCGGGAAACGCAGTCGGCATCCCGGCGGGAGACTCATCCGATCCATCGAAGCGTGAGACGGCAGCGATCCCGATGGCTCCGGTCTTCTGGTCCTTGTCGCCCACCTTCAGCGTCGTGGGAGAGTGATTCACCCATCCGAACGTTGCGGACAACGTCCCGTCACCGTTATCGACGAGCTCGGTCGGGGCCAGAATCCGGAGGCAGGTAGCGTAGTTCGGCGTGATGTCCGCGGAACGCTTCGTCCACTTATCGACAGGTAAGGCGCTGCCGTCGTCCCGGTAGGGAGAAAGAATGGAGAATTCGGGGTTGTAGCGACTGGCATTACCGTTGTAGTTGGTTTCCGGAACCGGGGCAACGCTGGTCCAGTACCCGCTCACTCCGGGTGGGAAGGTATTGCCAGCCGGGTCCGATCCGGCGCTCCAGTAGGAGTTGCCCGCAATTCTGCCAGCGGTGTTCTTGTACGAGAACTCGAAAGCGGGGATCCAGTAGGGCCAAGCGGGTATCGGCGACCTCCAGTTGGGGATCGTCCGAATGGCGCCTGACGAACGATTATCCACTTCCCAGAAGGTCGTGGCGCGGTTCCGTCGAGGTTCGTCCGTGTCCCTCACCGTCTCGAATGCATTGAGGCAGTACGCGGAGGGGGCGAGGATTCGTTCGTTCGTATCGCTCAGAACCTCCCATGTCCAAGCATCGGTCTTGATCGAACCGTCCGGCCCCGTTTGGCGTACGCGGAGTTGATGCCTTCCTACCGTCAGGTTCCGGGCGTCAAACTCGAAGGAGCACGGCTCATACGTACCACCGTCGAGGCTGCACGCATTGGTTCCCGGCCAAGCGGGTTGGAGTAGCTCGAAGAGCACGGAGCGCCGCTCGGTGGCGCCGCCGCGTTCAACAGGAGACCCGACAATGATGTTCAAGTCCCGCGGCTCGAGAGCGCCCGCCGAGGGGACAATCACGAGCGCCGCCAAGAGGGCCACGAGCGAGAAGCGAAAACCGAACATGCTTTTCAGAGTACCTGACCGCCGCAACCTCGCCCTCCTGTGCCTGCCGATCCTCGCGGTGTTCTCCGCCGGCTGCGGCGCGAGTGACACAACCGACACCTCGGTGAGTGAAGCCGTTTCCGTGACGATGGAACAGATCCGTGTCGACCAGGGCCAACCCTGGGGGGTCGAGATCCCGGGCCTCGCCGCCGCTGTGCGCCTCGGACCCCAGGCTCAGCGACGGTCGTTCCGCCTAGTCTCCGGTGTCGCCGATCCGCCGCGCGAAACACCGCTCGTCGACGACGATCGCTTCCACGTCGGAAGCATCACCAAGACCTTCACCGCAGCGCTGATCATGCAGTTGGACCAGTCCGGAAGGCTGTCCCTCGATGACACGATCGATACCTGGTTCGACTACCCAGGAGGCGACGGCGTGACCGTGGAAATGCTCCTGGCCCACACCAGCGGTCTGCCCGACTTCAGTGATATGCCGGGGCACCGGCGAACCGCAACCCCCCGCGAATCGATCGCGTTGGCGGCCACGGGACAACCCCTGTTCGAGCCCGGAACGCAGTGGTCGTACAGCAACACCAACTACATCCTGCTCGGCCTGATCGCGGAGGAGGTCACCGGACGAACCTGGGAGGAAGAACTCCAAGTCCGATTCTTCGAGCCACTGGCTC
>JBMTHB010000310.1:0-2336 GCA_049435845.1 Candidatus Nanopelagicales bacterium
ACCACGCCTTTATCTTGGTCTTCGCACGCGCAGACTCGGCGAAGTTCAACCAGTCGCGGCTCGGTCCGGCCCCTTCGGCCTTAGAGGTAAAGATCTCCACGACATCCCCACTGGCCAAATGACTCTCCAGCGGAACGAGTTTGCCGTTCACCCTCGCACCCACACACCTATGTCCCACCTCGGTGTGCACGGAGTAGGCGAAGTCAACCGGAGTGGCCCCGGACGGCAGCGCCATGACATCGCCCTTGGGGGTGAAGACGTAGACCTCGGCCGAACCCAGGTCATAGCGCAGCGAATCGAGAAACTCGCTCGGGTCCGCGGTCTCGCGTTGCCACTCCAGCAATTGACGCAGCCATGCGAAGTCGTCGGCGCCGGACTTCCCTGAATCCGATTGCTTGTACTTCCAGTGGGCGGCCACCCCGAGCTCAGCAGCCTGATGCATTCCCTGAGTACGGATCTGCACTTCCACGACTTTGCCATCGGGTCCGATGACCGTCGTGTGCAGCGACTGATACATGTTGAACTTCGGCATCGCGATGAAGTCCTTGAAGCGCCCCGGCACCGGGCTCCACTCGGCGTGGATGGTTCCGAGTACTGCGTAGCAGTCACGCACGCTGTCGACCAGGATCCGCACCCCCACGAGGTCGTAGATGTCGTTGAAGTCCCGGCCGCGCACGATCATCTTCTGGTAGACGGAGTAATAGTGCTTGGGGCGTCCGCTCACTGTGGCCTTGATTCGGCTGTTCTTGAGTTGACCCTCGATGTCGGAGATGACCTGTGCCAGGTACTTGTCGCGCGATGGTGCCCGCTCCCCGACCAGTCGGACGATTTCCTCGTACATCTTGGGGTACATGGTCGCGAAGGACAGATCCTCCAGTTCCCACTTGATCGTGTTCATCCCCAGCCGGTGCGCCAGCGGTGCGTAGATCTCCAGGGTTTCCTTTGCCTTCTTCTGCTGCTTGTCTTCCGGCAACCACTGCAACGTGCGCATGTTGTGTAGTCGATCGACGAGCTTGATCACTAGTACTCGGATGTCGCGGGCCATCGCAACGACCATCTTGCGCACCGTCTCGGCTGCAGATGCCTCTCCATAGCTGACTTTGTCGAGTTTGGTCACCCCATCCACGAGCAGGGCCACCTCGTCGCCGAAGTCCTCGCGCAGAGCATCCAGGGAGTAGCCGCAGTCTTCGACGGTGTCGTGCAGCAGGGCAGCGGCCAGCGTGGCGGGGGGCATTCCCAGATCGGCGAGGATCGCGGTGATGGCCAGGGGGTGCGTTATATACGGCTCACCGGAGTGCCTCTTTTGATCCCGATGCAAGTAGGCGGCCATCTCGTAGGCTCGCGCGACCAGCCGGGTATCGCCCTTGGGGTGATATCGACGCAGGTCCCGAAGAACCGGTTCCAACTCCGGGTGATTCGAGCGTGGGCCTGCCAGGCGGGCGAAACGGTTGCGCAGGCCTCCGACATCGGAACTGGATCGCTCAGCACCCGGGCGAGCGGACTCGGTGGCAACCGGCGTGTTCTTCGCCATCTCCACCTCCCGCTAGGCGTTCAGTGTACGTCGCCTCAGCGACGCTTCCTTCGTGGCTGCCGCTTCGGCTGCACTCGATCACTGGTGTGCGTGCGAGCGAGTTCGCGCAGTTGAGCTGGCGACGCGGGTCCGGACATCGGCAGATCCTCTGCGCTTGTTTCCCCGTCCGCCCCGGGCTCATCGGAGTCTGCCGCAGCATCGGCGGTGGTATCGCCGACTGCTGCACCGGGCTTACGCGGGGCGCCCGCCTTCAGGGCCTGCTTGCGCCGGGCGTAGACGCGGGCGGCAAGTGCCTTCATCTCCGGCTGACGGTCCTTCAACAGCGCGAGAACGGGGGTAGCGATGAAGATCGAGGAGTAGGTTCCGACGGCCATACCGATGGCCAGGGCAACGGCTAGGTCCAGCAGGGTGCCCGCACCGAGGAGACCTGCGCCCACCACGATGATCGCGAGCACAGGTAGCAGCGAGGTCATGGAGGTATTGATCGAGCGGACCACCGTCTGATTGACCGCGAGATTCGCTGCTTCGTCGTAGGTCATGATCGATTGTCCGGCAATGCCGCGAGTGTTCTCCTTGACCTTGTCGTAGACGACCACGGTGTCGTACAGCGAGTAGGCCAAGATCGTGAGGACACCGATCGCCGTTGCGGGCGTCACCTGTAGGCCGAAGGCCGCGTAGATGCCGATGGTGATGACCAGGTCGTGGATCAACGCCACGAGCGCACCCACTGCCATGCGCCATTCGAAGTAGATCGACAAGAAGATGGTCACCAGCACCAGGAAGATCGCCAATCCCTGAAGCGCCG
>JBMTHB010000311.1:0-2327 GCA_049435845.1 Candidatus Nanopelagicales bacterium
ACCCCCGCGCCAGAACCGCCGGCGCAAGGTCCCCTCCACCGACACCACCGTTCCCGGCTCGAGCCGTTCCACCAACGATCGGGTGCGCGCCCGGGTCGTGGTGCACGCGATCGCATCCACCGTTGCCGCGTTCTGACCTCCCCGGCGCTCGCGCGCGGGCCGGTCCACGATGACGGTGAACGTGGTGATCACGTCTCCGCTGGGCAGTTCCTTGGATCTCACCTGGGCCCCCAAGCGACCCACCAATGCGACCTGCGACGACGTCATTGCTACCTCCTTGGACGTGACGAGGCACCAGAACACCCCAGATCGCCGGCACCGATCTAGTGCCCTTCTCCACCGGTGGATGGAATGTCACGCCAGAATGCGGGTGTGGATAACGCGGCGATTCCAGCACCGCTGGTCGATCATCTCGGCGACGAGGTGTTCGCCATCGACACCCAGATGGCGGGCTACGCCGGCATCACCTCCAGCTACCTGATCCGCGGCTCGAAGCCCTGCCTGATCGAAACGGGCACGGCGCTCTCGGCACCGGTGGTCATCGCCGCCCTCGGCGAACTCGGCATCGACGCCGAGGACCTCGCCACGGTGGTGGTGACGCACATCCACCTCGACCACGCCGGTGGCGTGGGTGACATCGCCGCGGCCTACCCGAACGCACAGGTGGTGGTGCACGAGAAGGGCGCGCGGCACTTGGCCGACCCCACCAAACTCGTCGCGAGCGCTCAGCGCGTGTTCGGTCCGGACATGGACCGGATGTTCGGACCGCTCATCGCCACGCCCGCCGAGCGGCTGATCACCCTCGGTGAAACAGGCTTCGTCGACCTGGGCGACGGAAGGCGACTGGACGCGTTCCACAACCCCGGGCACGCCTCGCACCATGTTGCGCTCGTGGATTCCCAGACCGGAGACCTCTACACCGGCGATGCTGCAGGTGTCTTCGTTCCCGACACCGCCGAGGTCCGCCCCGCCACTCCCCCTCCGGACTTCGATCTGGATCTCGCGCTGGAATCCCTGAGGAAGATGCGTGATGCCCAACCCACACGGCTGCTGTTCAGCCACTTCGGCCCGGTCACCGATGTCGAGTTGGTCTTCGACCGATCCGAAGAGGAGTTGCGCTACTGGGTGGAGCAGGTCTCCCAGGCATACCACGCGGGAATGGACCTCGAGCACGCGATCGCGATGGTCAAGGAGAAGGACAAGCAGCGCCACCCGGATTTCTACGCCGACACCGATCGAGCAACCAAGTTCGAGGAACTCTCCAGCACTGCAGCCCAGGTCTCCGGTATCTGGCGCTGGCTGGAGAAGTCCGAACACGCCACGTGAGTGGACTCAATCCGATTCGTCACTGGCATCGAGCGCGCCATCGACGTCGGACTCGGCCGCCTTGGTGAACCATTCCCGCGCCTCATCCGTTCGCCCGAGTGCCTCGAGCGCATTCGCGTACGCGTACTGCAGTCGCGCGCGTTCGGTTCCGGCCGGCAGGGAGGTCAACTCCGGAATCTCCAGCAATACCAACGCTGCTTCGGGTTGACCCATATCCGCACGAGCTCCAGCGGCGACGATTTGGGACTCGACCCGCAGCGCAGGATCACCACCGCGAATCTCGCGCAGCAACTCCAGCGCGCGCTCTGGTCTACCCAGACCACGTTCGCAGTCCGCCATCATCGGCACGAAGGAATCATCCCCGGTCATCCGGCGCACCGCGCGCAATTCCGCCAGCGCATCGGCGTACTCACCGCACCGATAAGCCGCGATCCCGTCGGCCTCCCGCACCGCAGCGACCCGGCCGGCCAGCTTCTTCGCGGCCTTGGTGTGCAAGCGAGCCGATGCATCATCGTCGTCGAGCAAAAACAGCTCCGCGGCAGCCAGATGTGCCGCCACCTTGTCGCGCAGTTCCTCCGGCAAGGTCCGCAGTTCGTTCAACACGAGCGGATCGAGATCCTCGATGTCTACGTCTTCGGGGATCGGTGGACCCGCAGGACGCGCAGGGCGGTCCGGTCGATCTCCTCGCGGTTTGCTTGCGGGGCGCCCTCCGCCCGGACGACCGCGCGAGCCCGATGCAGGTTTGCCACCAGGTTTGCCACCGCTGCGCGCACCGGGCTTCCCGCCGGGTGTGCCGCCGCTGCGACCACCGGGTGTACTGCCACCGGGCTTACCTGAACGAGCCCCCCGACCCGTTGGCCGACGATCACTTCCCGAACGCTCCACGTGCCTATCCTCTCGGTGCCGGTCCTGGCAAAAACAAAGGCCACCCGAAGGTGGCCTTTGTAAAAAATGTCCGGCGGCGTCCTACTCTCCCACGTAGTCACCCACGCAGTACCATC
>JBMTHB010000312.1:0-2326 GCA_049435845.1 Candidatus Nanopelagicales bacterium
ACATCGAACTCGGCTGGGATGCTCAACCAACATCGATCCTGGATCCCCGGGTCAATGGTGGCGATCCCACGGGAGTGCTCGCCGTCCATTCGCTATCGAAGCGGTCGTCCATGGCCGGCTACCGATTCGGTTTCGTCGCTGGCGATCCCGCCACGGTGGCGTCCCTCCTGGAGGTTCGCAAGCACCTCGGCATGATGGTTCCGACGCCGATCCAGCGGGCGGCGATCGCGGCCTACGACGATGACCGACATGTAGAGATCCAGCGTGAGTTGTACGCACGCCGCAGGGAGGTGCTCCGACGAGCGCTCCTCGGCGCTGGATTCCGAATCGACCACAGCCACGCAGGCCTGTACCTGTGGGTCACGCGGGATGAGGATTCGTGGTCGACTACGCGTTGGTTCGCCGATCGAGGCATCGTTGTAGCTCCCGGGGACTTCTACGGAGACGATGTGCATGTTCGGATCGCACTGACGGCGACCGATGAACGGATCGATGCGGCGGTGACGCATCAGTCGGATGCATGAGCGTCACCGTGGCTCGCGTCGTGAGCCGCATCACAGCAGGGAGTTCTTGGGCCCGGTGACCGCGTACACATGCGCTCGGTAGTCTGCCCTCGGAGGTTCGAGTGAGTGACTATTCGTTGAAATTCCCCGACGGGGAGGTGCCACTTCCCGTGGTCCCGTCCACGGAGGGGGAGTCCGGTTTGAGCATCGCCGCACTGCTCAAGGACACCGGGCATGTCACGCTCGATCACGGTTTCGTCAACACGGCATCGTGTTCGTCGGCGATCACCTTTATCGACGGTGAGGCAGGGATCCTGCGCTACCGCGGGTACCCGATCGAGCAGTTGGCCGAGCAGTCGACTTTCCTGGAAACCTCGTACTTGCTGATCTACGGGTCACTGCCCACGGCGAGCCAGCTCGCCGAGTTCGAGGCTTCCATCACCAAACACACGATGCTGCACGAGGACCTACGCCGGTTCTTCGACGGATTCCCGCGGGATGCCCATCCGATGGCGGTGTTGTCTTCTGCGGTCTCGGCGCTATCCACCTTCTATCAGGACTCGTTGGATCCCTTCGATCCCGAGCAGGTGCACATCTCCACGATTCGACTGATGGCGAAGTTGCCCACGATCGCGGCCTACGCCTACAAGAAGTCTGTCGGCCAGCCCTTCCTGTACCCGGACAATTCCTATAGCTTCGAAGACAACTTCCTGCGGATGACCTTCGGTGTTCCAGCCGAGGCGTACGAGGTGAATCCGATCGTCTCCCGCGCACTTTATCAATTGCTCATCTTGCATGCCGATCATGAGCAGAACTGCTCAACATCCACTGTCCGACTCGTCGGCTCATCGCACGCGAATCTTTTCGCATCCGTGTCCGCCGGAGTGAATGCGCTGTTCGGTCCGCTGCATGGTGGCGCCAATCAAGCCGTGCTTGAGATGCTGGAGAACATCCACGCGTCCGGTGGCGGCGTGAATCGTTTCATCCGCTCGGTGAAGGAACGTGAGGCCGGCATCAAGTTGATGGGCTTCGGGCATCGGGTCTACAAGAACTACGACCCACGCGCGGCGGTAGTCAAGAAGACCGCCTACGAGGTCTTCGAGCAGATGAAGGTCGATGATCCACTCCTGGACATAGCGCTGCGCTTGGAAGAGGTCGCATTGGCCGACGAGTTCTTCATCGAGCGCAAGCTCTATCCGAACGTCGACTTCTACACCGGACTGATCTACAAGGCGATGGGCTTCCCCACTCGGATGTTCACCGTGTTGTTCGCGTTGGGACGACTACCCGGGTGGATCGCGCAGTGGCGCGAAATGATCGAGGATCCGACCACCAAGATCGGTCGACCTCGTCAGGTGTACGTCGGCGAGGTGCTGCGCGACTACACACCCATGTCTGCGCGCTAGCCGTTGCCGTGCAAAGCGGCGTTGAGGCCCCCCCAGGTGCCCGTCCTTTGCACTACTTCGATAGCACCGGATTGCGAATTGCGTCGGAAGAGCAGATTCGGACGGCCCGATAGTTCGCGCGCCTTCGCGGTTCCTCCATCTGGCAGGGAAATCTTGGAACCAGCGGTCACGTAGCAGCCGGCCTCCACCACGCAGTCGTCGCCGAGGGAAATGCCCACGCCGGCGTTCGCGCCTACTAGGCATCCGCGACCGATCGTGATGACTTCCTTCCCGCCACCGGAGAGCGTGCCCATGATCGACGCACCACCGCCGATATCCGAACCATCGCCGACCACGACACCTGCACTGATGCGCCCCTCGACCATGGACGTGCCGAGGGTTCCGGCATTGAAGTTAACGAATCCTTCATGCATAACG
>JBMTHB010000313.1:0-2326 GCA_049435845.1 Candidatus Nanopelagicales bacterium
CTGACAACTACGCTTCGACTTTCCCAGAAAGGACCACGCCGGTGATCTTGCGGATGTCGACGCTGCTGCTGCGCACGCTGCGCGATGACCCGGCCGACGCCGAAGTGCCTAGCCATCGGCTGCTGGTGCGGGCTGGATACGTCCGGCGCGTCGCACCAGGGGTGTTCTCCTGGCTGCCCCTGGGCTACCTCACCTACCGCAACGTGGAGAACATCATCCGTCAGGAGATGGACGCCGCAGGTTTCCAGGAAGTGCACTTCCCGGCACTCATCCCACGCGAGCCTTACGAAGCGACGAACCGTTGGACCGAGTACGGCGACAATCTGTTCCGGTTGAAAGATCGTCGCGATAACGACTACCTGCTGGGACCCACGCACGAGGAACTGTTCACGTTGATGGTCAAGGGCGAGTACTCCTCCTACAAGGATCTGCCGCTGATCATCTATCAGATCCAGACCAAGTACCGCGACGAAGCGCGCCCACGAGCGGGCATCCTGCGCGGCCGGGAATTCGTGATGAAGGACTCCTACTCCTTCGACATCGACGACGAGGGGTTGCGCCGTTCCTACGCGCGTCACCGCGACGCCTACATCTCCACCTTCGATCGACTGCATTTGACCTACGTGATCGTCTCGGCGATGTCCGGGGCGATGGGTGGTTCAGCGAGTGAGGAATTCCTCGCTCCGACCGACGTGGGTGAAGACACCTTCGTGCGCTGCCCGGAGTGCGGTTTCGCAGCAAACGTGGAGGCGGTCACCGTCCCCTTGGCGGTGGACGAGCCGGTGACCGTGGGCGCGGCGCATGTGGAGAACACCCCCGACACCCCCACCATCGACACCCTGGTCGAGGTGTCGAACTCCCGACCCGAACTCGCCCGCGTGGATGGCGATACCTGGACGCCGTCGGACACCTTGAAGAACGTCATCGTCATGCGGGTGTACGCCGACGGCAGTGAGCGTCCCCTCGCGATCGGTGTGCCGGGGGACAGGGAGGTGGACATGCGGCGTTTGGAAGCCGCGGTCTACCCAGCGGAGATCCGCGCCTTCGAGGAGAAGGACTTCGCCGCGAATCCAGCATTGGTGAAGGGTTACATCGGACCCGGAGCGCTCGGCCTGTCCGGTTCCACGGGGATCGAATACCTGCTCGATCCTCGGGTGGCCCGTGGTTCGGCGTGGATCACCGGCGCCAACGAGCCTGGTCGCCACGTCTACGACCTCGTGTACGGCCGCGACTTCGAAGCCGACGGCGTGATCGACGTGGCGGAAGTGCGTGCAGGGGATGCGTGTCCGTCCTGCGGTGCGGCTGTGGTGATCGCGCGCGGCATCGAGATCGGCCACATATTCCAACTCGGCCGCAAGTACGCCCAAGCCCTCGGACTGCAGGTGCAGGACGAATCCGGGGAGCTGGTCACGGTGACGATGGGCTCCTACGGCATCGGCGTCTCACGCGCGGTGGCCGCGATCGCCGAGCAGCACCACGACGACAAGGGACTCATCTGGCCCCGCGAAGTCGCACCCGCCGATATCCATCTGATCGCTACCGGCAAGGACGATGCGGTCTTCGACGCCGCTGATTCCCTCGCGACGTCGTTGTCGTCAGCAGGCCTCCGGGTGCTTTTCGATGATCGCCGGGGCGTGTCCCCGGGAGTCAAGTTCAACGATTCCGAACTCATCGGCGTACCGACCATCGTCGTGGTGGGACGCGGTCTTGCCGACGGCGTCATCGAAGTCAAGGATCGGGCCACCGGTCAGCGGCAGGACGTACCGCTGACGGATGCGGTGTCGTACCTCACCCAGCTCGTTTCGGCGTAGCCGCCTGCAGCGAGGTTCCTTTCGGTGATCGATCTCGATGTGCTGGCCTGGCTTGCCCTAGCCGCATTAGTCGCCGGTTGGGTGGACGCCGTTGCCGGTGGCGGCGGACTGCTGCAGGTTCCGGCGCTGCTGCTCGGATTACCCGGACCAGGTGTGCAAGCGCTCGGCACCAACAAGGTGGCGAGCGTGTTCGGTACCGCGGCGGCGACTGGCACCTATCTGCGCAAGGTTCGACCGGACCTGCGAGCTGCCTTACCCATGGCCGGGCTGGCCTTCGTTGGATCGCTGGCTGGGGCGGCAACTGCATCGTCGCTGCCCGAAGGGGTGTTCCGTCCGATCATCATCGCGTTGCTGATCGCAGCGTGGGTGTGGGTTGCGATCAGTCCTGCGATGGGCTCGGTCGATCGACTGCGCTTCCACGGACGCCGGCACATCGCGATCGCCGGTATCGCCGGTCTGGTGATCGGCTTCTACGACGGACTCCTCGGCCCGGGAACCGGATCCTTCCTGCTGAT
>JBMTHB010000314.1:0-2322 GCA_049435845.1 Candidatus Nanopelagicales bacterium
GCTCGAACTCATGGATCCAGGCAAGGATGCCGATGGCTTGCATCCGATGAATCTCGGACGCTTGGTTCTTGGCATCGATGCACCACTCCCGTGCACACCTCGGGGCATCGTCGAGTTGTTGCGCGCATACGACGTCCCGATCGCTGGAGCCCACGCGGTCGTGATCGGTCGCGGAGTGACCGTAGGTCGACCGCTTGGATTGCTGCTCACTCGGCGCAGTGAAAACGCGACCGTCACGCTGTGTCACACCGGCACCCGCGACATCGATGCTGAGATCGCCCGTGCCGACATCGTGGTCGCCGCCGCGGGAGTTCCCGGCATGGTCACCGCGAGAGCGGTGAAGCCGGGCGCTGCCGTGCTCGATGTCGGAATCACCCGGACCGATGCAGGATTGGTGGGTGATGTGGCCGGAGATGTCGCCGAGGTCGCCGGATGGGTTGCGCCGATGCCCGGCGGCACCGGTCCGATGACTCGAGCGATGTTGTTGGCGAATGTCGTGGAAGCCGCCGAGCGTTCAGCCTCATGACCGAAACGACCGATGGTGACAACGTACGTGATTTACGGTCGCGGGGTTGGTGGCGTCAGTGGCCCCTCGCAGTCGTACTCCTCGGAGTAGTGATCGCGTTGATGCTTGTGGGCTTGGACTACTTCCGGCGCGGTTCGATCGTCCTAGCAGGCAGCGTGCTGCTGGCCGCTTTCCTTCGCCTGCTATTGCCCGATCGTGAGGCGGGTCTGCTCGTGGTGCGATCCCGACGGGTCGACGTCGCCGTGTTGGGGGTGCTGGGGGCGCTGCTGGCGGTATTCGCCTTCTGGGTGCCTCCGCCGAGGTAAGGGCTCCGCTCACCCGACGCGCTGTCGATCCCTCTGGGCAGGTATCTTGACGTCAAGATTCCTTCCCCCCGACTTCGAAGGGTTAGGCATGGCGCGCTCAGGCAAGGTAACGGTGGTGGGAGCCGGCTTCTACGGCTCGACGACGGCGCTTCGGCTGGCGGAGTACGACATCTTTGAGACGGTCGTCCTCACCGACGTTCTCGACGGCAAGGCCGAGGGCCTGGCGTTGGACATGAACCAGTCACGCTGGGTCGAGGGTTTCGAGACCAAGCTCGTCGGTCAAACGACGGGACCGAATGGCGAGGGCTATGCGGCGATCGCCGGGTCGGAGATCGTCATCATCACCGCGGGATTGCCGCGCAAGCCCGGCATGAGCCGCATGGACCTCATCGAGACCAACGCGAAGATCATGCGCCAGGTTGCAGAGAGCGTTGCGAAGTACGCACCCGAGTGCGTGGTCATCAATGTGGCGAACCCACTCGATGAGATGACCGCGTTGGCCCAGATCGTCACCGGCTTCCCGCACAACCGGGTGCTCGGCCAAGCCGGCATGTTGGACACCGCTCGCTTCACGCATTTCGTCGCCGAGGAACTCGGGGTTCCGGTCGGATCGGTCACCACCCTCACGTTGGGTTCGCACGGCGACACCATGGTTCCTGTCGCATCGGTGTGCGCCGTCGACGGTAAGCCGCTCACGGAACTGGTGTCGGCGGAGAAGATCGATGAATTGGTGGAGCGCACTCGTAATGGTGGAGCGGAGATCGTCGGTCTGCTCAAGACTGGTTCGGCCTACTACGCCCCTTCCGCTGCTGCGGCACGGATGGCACGTGCAGTACACGAGGACTCCGGTGCCGTTATGCCGGTGTGCGCCTGGGTCGATGGTGAGTACGGACTGTCGGGCGCCTACTTGGGTGTCGAAGCTGAGCTCGGAAAGACGGGAGTGCGCAAGGTCGTCGAGACACCGCTCACCTCCGATGAGCGTGCCCTGCTCGAGCAGGCTTACGAGGCCGTCAAGGCCAAGCAGGCCGACGTCAAGGATCTGTGAGGCTCGCTATGTCGAAGATCAAAGTGATCAACCCGGTCGTCGAACTCGACGGGGACGAGATGACGCGCATCATCTGGCAGTACATCAAGGACGAGCTCATCTTGAAGTACCTCGATGTCGATCTGAAGTACTACGACCTCGGCATCGAATACCGGGACGCAACCGATGACCAGGTCACCATCGATGCCGCCCACGCCATCCAGAAGTACGGGGTAGGCGTCAAGTGCGCAACGATCACTCCGGATGAGGCCAGGGTCGAGGAATTCGGATTGAAGAAGATGTGGCGCTCTCCGAATGGCACGATTCGGAACATCCTCGGTGGCGTCATCTTCCGTGAGCCGATCATCATCGACAACATCCCCCGACTGGTTCCCACCTGGACCAAACCGATCATCGTCGGTCGCCATGCCTTCGGTGATCAGTACCGCGCCACCGACTTCAAGGTG
>JBMTHB010000315.1:0-2317 GCA_049435845.1 Candidatus Nanopelagicales bacterium
CGACACGTCGAGGCGCCCCCGCTGACGGGGGGCGGAGAGATCGCGCTGGCGCTTCATGGCGTCACCGCCGGATGGGCGGCGTCGGGGCGGCGACGCTGTCTGAGTCGCCAGCCGACGCCGAGAAGACGGTCGACAACGTCGTCGACGGTGACAGCACCGAGCAGACGACCGGCGTCATCGAGCACCGGCAAGGCGAGCATGTTGTAATACGCGAATTGTTCGTGGACCTCTTGTTCGGAGGTGTCGGGCCGGGCCACGGCTACCTGGCGAAGGCAGCGCCCCAGCTCCATCGCGGGTGGTTCGCGCAGCAGGCGCTGGGCGAACACCACCCCGAGATAGCGGCCAGTGGGCGGTTTGAAAGGTGCCTGGCAGATGAAGATTTGGCCCGCGATCGCCTGGGTCCAGTCGGGATCGCGTAGTTGGGCGAGCGCTTGGGCGACGGTGTCATCAGGACCGAGGATGATGATCTCTGGCGTCATCAGACCACCGGCGGTTCGATCCCCGTACGAGAGCAGTCGGGTGAGCACTTCTGCTTCTTCGGCGTCCATGGCATCGAGCACGGCTCGCCGCTGCTGGTCGGGCATCTCGCCGAGCAGGTCGGTCAGGTCGTCGTACTCCATCTCGTCGAGCACGCCGAGCAGACGGTCGAGGTCGAGCCCTTCGATGAGGCGCAACTGTTCATCCTCTGGCAGTTCTTCGAGCAGGTCGGCGAGTCGCTCGTCATCCATGGCTTCAGCGAGTTGGCGGCGTTGGTTGAGCGGCAGGGCACGAACGACACCTGCCACGTCAGATGGGTGCATGTCGCGCAGGCGTGCTGCTTCGGCGGCCATAGCGGTGGGCGCGGAGAACAACTGGGGCACCTCGGTCCAGTCGACGAGGCGATAACTGGGTCGGCGGCGCAAGACGTTGCGTCGGGCGAGCCGCACTTTGGCGACTTCCCACCATTCGGTGCGGCCGTCGGTCTTCAACTCGAGACCGATGTCGCTGACGGTTTCGCCACCGGCGATCGACTTGTCGATGGTCTCGGCACCGATGAGCGTCTCACCGGGTCGACGCTTGAACGGATGCAGGTCGATGTCCCATGAGCGCAGTTGGGCTCCGTCGGCGTCGAGATGACCGATGCGGGCCCAATTGACGAAGATGCGGCGGCGTTGGCTGGTTGCAACGAGACCAACCACCCGTGGTGCTTGTCCGGGTCGACCGGGCACGACGACGATGTCTTCGACGCGTCCGATTTGGGCACCGCCTGCGTCGAGCAGCGGCAACCGCATGACGCGGAATGCGTAGATCACCTCGGCCGCCATGGGCCGCAGGCTACTCCCGGTGGCCGATCAGGTCTTCGACACTTCGACGAGCGTGTCGTAGAAGGCGACGCCGCCACCCCAGTCGGTGAGCGTGTCGTTGGTGAGACTGTTGGCGATACGTCCGTCACGATGGTGATTGCGCCACCATCCCCACGGCACGACCGCCACACCGGGGCGTAGCCGGTCGCTGATTCGCACGGGCAGTTCGAGACTGGCCCGGTCGTTGTGAACAGCGACGATGTCACCGTCGCTCAGACCACGGGCCGCAGCGTCGGTCGGGTCAAGTTCGACGTACGGCTCTCCTTCTGCGCCGCCATGGGTATCCATGTGGCTGTACGCCGAATTCAGGAAGCGAAGGTGTTGTTTCGCCGTGATGAGCTGCAGCGGGTAGCGATCGGCGAGCGGCCCACGTGGACCTTCAACTGCAGGCACATAGGTGGGCAGGCGGGGTTGGCCCATTCGTTCGAGTGCCTCGCTGGCGAACTCAAGTCGTCCCGACGGTGTCGGGAAGTTGCCGTTGGCCCAAGGCCGCCCGTCGTCGGGATACGGCACGCGGATGCGATGCTCGGCTCGCAGCTGATCGATGTCGACGGTGGGGAGCGAGGCGCGGATGATCGTCTCGTCGTCGTCGAACAGACACGGTTCGGTGAGTCCCATTGCCTTGGCGATCCGACGGAAGCACTCGGTGTTGCTGACCGCTTCGCCGAGCGGCGCGATCGCGGGTTCGTTCCAACCAAGCCAGAGGTGACCCCAGGCGAGGGTCACGTCGACTGCTTCGAGTTGGGTGGTGGCGGGCAGCACGATGTCGGCGTAGCGAGCGGTGTCGGTCATGAACTGTTCGTGGACCACACAGAACAGATCGTCGCGGGCCATGCCTTCACGGACTCGTTCGGCGTTGGGTACCACGACCATCGGGTTGCAGTTCCACACGATCATCGCCTTTACGGGCGGTTCGGTATCGAGGAGGATCTCGCCGAGTCGACTCAAGTTGAGGGTGCGTGGCGAGCGGCCGG
>JBMTHB010000316.1:0-2302 GCA_049435845.1 Candidatus Nanopelagicales bacterium
GCGTGTGTCGAATCCCCAGTTGGCGGTGTTGTCAGACATGGCGAGTGATACTACGACCAATAAACCCGACCCACAAGGTCAAGTTTCCGGAGCCCGCTGAAACCGCTGATAATCAGGCGAACCAGTTGTGTCGAGGGTCTAGGCAGCGCGTTTTGCGCCGTGCAACACTTCCCCGATGAAGGGAAGGTCAACCCAACTGCGACTGGCCCGAAGCGGCATCTGCATCCTGTCGGCTGTCGCGCTCGCGGCCTCCTGCTCCTCCCCTAGTGTCGCTCCCGCGGCATCGGCGCCGGCCGAGGTGCAGGAGAATTCGGCGCCCACAACCACCGAGCCGCAACAGTTCGATCCCGCCACTGAAGCGGCGGTGGTCGAGACGACGACAAGCACCACGGTGCCGCCGGAGCCAACAGCGTATGAGCACGCGCTTGAGCGCTTCGCCTCGCAGCGCGAGCGAAGCCTTGTGGACCGCCCCGATGAGCACGATGGCCCGATGATGAAGTTCCTGTACGTGGTGCCTTCGTTCGCAACTGATCGCGAGCGCGACGTCAACGGCGAGATCGCCTCCTACGTCTTCCACATGAACGAGTGGATCGCCTCGCAGAACGGCGGTTTCGGTGTTCGAGTCGACACGTTCGAGGGCGCGCTCGATGTGCCGTTCACCACGATCGAAACAACACCGGAGGAATGGGACTCGTGGTTTGGTGAAAGTCTTGCCCCCGCTGCTCAGCGGCTCATCTCTCAGGGCTGGCCGATCGGTCGCGATGTTGAGGCGAACGGCGACGACCTCTACTACGTGGTGTGGGAGGCATTTGCCGGCAACTACCTGAAAACCGGCCAGGGCGGCGGTGGGTGCCGCGGAGTGATCGATGGCACCAATGCTCAGTATCGAATGGTGGGGTTCGCGGTGGCGAACCCCGGCGACTCGCCGTGTCGTATGGACTATGGGCGCTTTCCGTTTGCCGGGGACATGAGAGAACCGCGCTGGTTTTTAGAGTCGAACGGTCAGCCTGAAATCAGCTTCGTAGATCACTCATTGCAAATGATGCGTGGCCTTCCCGACTGCGGACTGCCGGAGTCGCCTTTCGACGGCGAGCTGCACACCGTGCCGGGCACGGACATCGTGGAGATACGGGGGGGATTCATTCGCGACCTTCTGGAGAACAACGACCCAGTGGGGATGCGCATGGGGGCAGCGCCACAGGACTCAATCCCCGAGTTGGATGTGCGTCACAACACGTATTTCCACATCACGACGGGACGGTTGGCGCGCACGGCCTGCAACTCTGACGCCGCGCGGCACCCGATGTGGTCGGACATGCCGTTCTACGCCGATTCGCCGACCGTGCCGAGACGCAGTGTGCTCGATCGCCCAGATGATGTTGAGGGTCGTCAGCTCCACGCCGTGTATGTGAAGGCGGTTGGCGTTCCCGATCGAGCGCTTGACACTGGGCTCGAACTGTCCGCCGCGCTCCGCGACTTTGATGCGTGGCTCCGCCAAGAAACTGGTGGCATCGGTGTGCGTCTCGACACCTTCGAAGGCCACCTTGACGTCACGTATCTGCCGTTGCCGATGACCGCGGAGGAGTTCGTTGAATCAGGTGACTGCGCTGGCGAGGTGTGCCCGAGCGACATCGACTTCGAGCGCATCCTGATCGAGGCGGGCTATCACGACCCCGAGAAGACGTACGCCTTCTTCTACGACGGTGGTATTTCGCCGCCCGGGCTGTGCGGCGGCGCGAGGAACGATTCCCGGTCGTTGCTCATCAACCTCAACGACTTCACCGCTGGAACCTGCCCATCTCCTTGGCGCGCTGAGAGTCTCGACGTCTTCAGCCTGGGCCACCTCGTCGGCCACGAGCTCATGCACACCCTCGGTGCTGTCTGCCAAGCCGCTGCGAAGGCCGATGATGGCTATCACTCCACCGACTCCGTGGACCTCATGTACGGCCGAGCGGACGGCCCCGGTCAGCGCCTCGATCCTGACCGCGACAGCTACTGGGGTCCTGGAGCCCCTGCTGGGTGCGATGTGTCCACGGATGGCATCTTCACCAGTGAAGCGAACCTCGAACCGCTCGATGGCACGACGCTTGACTCGGTGCCAGTCGGCTTCACGGATATGCAGCCCTCGGAGCGCACCTGGTGGCTGAACACTGGTGACGCGTCGTCCTCAGCGTCACCCACTGAGTCGACTGGAAGCGGAGCCTCGTCGGCGTATTCATCTGACCTTCTGGTCTCGGTGGCGTGCAACGAGACAGGAGGCTCCACCGCGGTGACCTTCACTGGCCGCCTCAGCGGAGGTGAT
>JBMTHB010000317.1:0-2287 GCA_049435845.1 Candidatus Nanopelagicales bacterium
ATAGCCCTCCGGACCTCGCGAGTCGAAGACACGCGTGGGTACGTGCTCGCGGATTTCGTCGACCTCGTCCACCTCGGCGAGCATCTCCGGACGGACGCGGGCGGTGAAGGGCGTGCTCGGCGTCGGGACCTCTGTCGGATCGGCGGTCGTGGGTAGCCCGGCGGCTTCCCACGCGGGAAGTCCTCCGTCGAGTACCGCGACGTTGTCGTGCCCGAGCCAGCGGAGCATGAACCAGCCTCGAGCAGCCGCCATGAGGCCGCGATCCGCGTCGTACACGACCACTTGGGTGTCGGGTCCGATACCCCAACCGCGCACTGTCGCTTCGAAATCCTCGACAGCGGGGAACGGGCGCCTGCCCGTGACACCCTCGATGATCGGGCCGCCGAGCTCGCGAGCCAGATCGGCGCGCTGCGCACCGGGGATGTGCGATTCCGCGAATGCTCGATCGCCCCAGCCTTCGTCGTCGAGATTGAATCGCGCATCCAAGATGACGAGATCAGATTCCAATTGCTGCAACTGGGCGAGTTCTGCTGGGCTCATCAATGTTTGGTACGTCACGTGGCTCTTCCTTTGGCTGCGGTCGCTTTCGTACCCCCGCTGTGCACTTGCTCGTCGTTCCTACACTACGAGCATGGCATCTCCATCGCAGATGAAACCCCGCAGCTTCTTGGTCACCGATGGTCCTGATCGCGCACCGAACCGGGGAATGCTGCGCGCGCTCGGCATGGATGACGACGATTTCACCAAGCCGCAGATCGGAATTGCGAACAGCTACAACCGAATCACGCCGTGCAATATGTCGCTTCGCGACGTTGCTACATCGGTTGCGCAGGGCATCGAAGCCGGCGGTGGATTCCCGATGGAATTCGGGACGATCACCGTTTCGGACGTCATCTCGATGGGTCATGAGGGGATGCATTTCTCGCTGGTCAGTCGCGAGGTAATCGCGGACTCGGTCGAGACCGTCGTCCAAGCCGAACGCCTCGACGGCATGGTGACCCTCGCTGGCTGCGACAAGTCGATTCCCGCGATGATCATGGCGGCCGGTCGCCTCGACATCGCCTCGGTGCTGCTGTACGCAGGTTCGCTCCTGCCCGGGCACGTCCGACTTACCGATGGGACGGAGGAGACGGTCAACATCGTCACGGCGTTCGAAGCTGTGGGTGCGCGAGCGCGCGGACTGATGAGCGACGAAGACGTCGATCGCATCGAGCGGGCCGTGTGCCCGAGCGCCGGCACCTGCGGTGGCATGTACACCGCCAACACCATGGCCAGTGCCGCGGAGGCCATGGGTCTGTCCCTGCTCGGATCCTCATCGCCGCCTGCGGTGGACGCTCGCCGCGACACTCTTGCTCGCCGCAGTGGCGAAGCCGTGGTCGAGATGCTCCGGAAGGGCATCACCGCGCGCGACATCATTACCAAGGAATCGCTGGAGAACGCCATTGCCGTGGTCATGGCGCTTGGTGGCTCAACTAACGCTGTCCTGCACCTGCCGGCCATCGCCTATGAAGTCGGCGTGGAACTCGACATGGACGATTTCCACCGGATCGGTGCCAAGGTGCCGCACGTCGCGGACCTCAAACCTTTCGGTGAGTACCTGATGTTCGATCTTGACAAGGTGGGCGGCGTCCCGGTCGTGCTCAAGGCATTGCTCGAAGCAGGCCTGCTGCATGGAGACGCACTCACGGTGACCGGTAGGACCATGGCCGAGATCCTCGCCGCCATCGAGATCCCCGAGCCTGATGGCACTGTGGTCCGCCCCATCGGTAATCCGATCGGGGCCACCGGTGGCATCACCATCCTTGGCGGTTCCCTGGCGCCGGAGGGTGCTGTGGTGAAGAACGCCGGTGTCCCGGTGGATGTCTTCGAGGGGGTTGCCAAAGTCTTCGATCGCGAGCAGGCGGCGATGGAGGCGCTCTCGGACGGGACGATTCAGGCGGGGGACGTCGTCGTTATTCGTTATGAAGGTCCCAAGGGTGGGCCGGGGATGCGCGAAATGCTGATGATCACCGGAGCCATCAAGGGTGCCGGCCTCGGTAAAGACGTGCTGCTGATCACCGACGGTCGTTTCTCCGGCGGCACCACTGGCCTGTGCGTGGGGCACGTGGCCCCCGAGGCGGTGGACGGCGGGCCGATAGGGCTGCTGCGTGACGGGGACAAAGTCCGCATCGACATCCCCAACCGGATGCTGGATGTGCTCGTGGACGAGGACGAACTTGCTGCTCGCCGGACAACCTTCGAGCCGCTGCCTGAAGCCGCGCGTCCCTCCGAAGCCTTTTACCACTAC
>JBMTHB010000318.1:0-2274 GCA_049435845.1 Candidatus Nanopelagicales bacterium
CAAGGGTGTCAAAGTCGAGATCCCGCTCCAGGCGTATTTCCGCATCAACACCGAGAACATGGGACAGTTCGAACGCACGCTGATCATCGTCGACGAGGACGCCTACGTGCACTATGTGGAAGGGTGCACGGCTCCCATCTATTCGTCGGACTCACTGCACTCGGCGGTAGTGGAGATCGTCGTGAAGAAGGGCGCTCGCTGCCGGTACACCACGATCCAGAACTGGTCGACCAACGTGTACAACCTCGTGACCAAGCGGGCAGTGGCCCACGAGGGCGCCACCATGGAGTGGATTGACGGGAATCTCGGGTCGAAGGTGACGATGAAGTACCCCGCGGTGTGGATGACCGGTCCGCACGCCAAGGGCGAGACATTGTCGGTCGCCTTCGCCGGAGAGAAGCAGCATCAAGACGCCGGGGCCAAAATGGTGCACGCTGCGCCGTACACATCCTCGACCATCGTGTCCAAGTCGGTGGCGCGCGGCGGGGGACGCACGTCCTACCGCGGATTGGTGCAGGTGCAGGAAGGTGCGCACCACTCCAAGAGCACGGTCAAGTGCGACGCGCTACTCGTCGACGACATCTCCCGTTCGGACACCTACCCCTACGTGGACGTGCGCGAAGACGACGTATCGATGGGACACGAAGCGACGGTGTCCAAGGTGAGCGAGGATCAACTCTTCTATCTGATGTCCCGAGGGCTGGACGAGGACGAGGCAATGGCCATGATCGTTCGCGGCTTCGTCGAGCCCATTGCGCGCGAACTTCCGATGGAGTACGCCTTGGAGCTCAACCGCCTCATCGAATTGCAGATGGAAGGGGCCGTGGGTTGAGCGCCACCACAACTCCACGATCGGATCTAGCGCCTCGGGTCATCTCCAACGATCCGGCGCTTCACGAGGTCCCCAACGGTCGTGAAGAGGAATGGCGATTTACTCCGATCAAGCAGATCGCCGACTTCTTCCAGCAGCAGGACTGGTCGACCATCGGCGCGAGTGAGGCACCGTTCGTCCAGGTGCGGCCGGCGGACCAGCTTTCCGAGGTAGAGGCGACAGCCGGCTGGCGGGCGATCGATCTGCCGTCGGCATTGGCACGCTCGCAAGCCTCGCAGGTCGTTTCCATTGCGATTCCGGCCGAACATGAATCCGACGAGGTCATCGTGGTGGATCTCACGGCGGCTCAGGGGGGGAACTACGGTCGCGTGGAGATCGCCGCGGGAGCGTTCTCGAAGGCCACCATCGTCCTGCGCCACGATATGACCGCCGACGCCAGCGGCATCATCGTGACCACGGTAGGTGATCAAGCCGATCTGACGGTACTGAACATGTACGACGGTCCACGTACCAGCCGACATGTATGGCAGTGGGCCACGACCGTGGGTCGCGACGCCCGGTTCCTGGGCCTCTCGATCACTCTCGGTGGTGCGTTCGTCCGACTCGTGCCCTCGGTTCGCTACGCCGGACCAGGCGGTTCAGCGCAGCTGCTGGGCGCATTCCTGGCCACCGACGAGCAGTTCCAGGAATTCCGACTGTTCGTCGATCACAACGAGCCGCACTGCACCAGCAACGTCGTCTTCAAAGGAGCGCTGTCCGGGCAGAACACCCACACAGTGTGGATCGGGGATGTCCTGGTCCGGCGGGAAGCGGTGGGCATCCAGACATACGAGATGAACCGCAATCTCCTGCTCGACGACGGCCCTCGCGCCGACTCGGTACCCAATCTGGAACTGGAGACCGGCGACGTCGTGGGTGCTGGTCACGCCAGCGCGACAGGTCGATTCGACGATGAGCAGTTGTTCTATCTGCAATCGCGTGGGATTCCCGAGACTCTCGCGCGTCAATTGGTGGTGCGAGGCTTCTTCGTCGATGTTCTGGACAAGGTCGCCGATGAACAGCTTCGTGCCGACGTGCTGCGCCGGATCGAGGAGCGCATCGGAATGCAAAGTTGGGAATTGGACGAGGAGGCCCCATGAGCGACGTCGATCTTGTCGATGTCGGCGCTGTTGGGGATCTCGGAATGGACACTGCGCGCAAGGTCGAGGCGGGCGGAGAGGACATCGCGCTCGTTCGGTGCGCTGATGGTGTGTTCGCGATCGGCAATCGCTGCTCGCATGCGGACGTCGACCTGTCCGAGGGCGAGGTGGAGGGATGTGCGCTGGAGTGCTGGCTGCACGGCTCGCAGTTCGATCTCAAGACAGGCAGACCACTATCACCGCCGGCCGTCCAACCTGTTCCCACCTATGCCGTTGTGATCGACGGCGACGGCGACGAAGCAC
>JBMTHB010000319.1:0-2272 GCA_049435845.1 Candidatus Nanopelagicales bacterium
GGCGCCCGTCTTTGGCAGTTAATTGGGCACAAGGGCCGGGCGAACTGCGTGGTCCGGGACCACAGTTCCCGCCGGGGATCGCCATTCCGGATCAGCCCTGGACCCCGTCTTAGGGGGCCTTGACCGCCGAATTGGCGTTGTATCGCAGGGCACTTATGGTTGTGCGCTATGACTGATGTGACCTGGCTGACCCAGGAGGCATACGACCGACTGGTCGAGGAGCTCGCCGAGCGCGAAGGCCCCATTCGGGTGGAGATCACTAAGCGGATCGAGGCTGCTCGAGAAGAGGGCGACCTCAAGGAAAACGGTGGCTACCACGCGGCCAAGGAAGAGCAGGGCAAGAACGAAGCACGCGTACGTCAGTTGAAGCAGTTGCTCGAGTCTGCACAGATCGGTGCACCGGAGTCCGAGGCCGACGAGGTCGCTGCCGGCAAGGTCGTGACGATCAAGTTCGTGGAGTTTGGCGACGAGGAGACCTTCCTTCTCGGGTCTCGCGAGGAAGCCGCCCACGCGTCCATCGAGGTCTACTCCCCCACGTCACCCCTCGGCGCAGCCGTGGTCGGAGCACGGGTTGGGGACGTCGCCAGTTACGAGCTGGCAAACGGCAAGACCATGAGCGTCGAGGTGCTCAAGGTCGAGACCTACAGCAGCTGACTTTTCCTGCTACTTGCTTGCAGCGGTCCGGTACTTGCGGATCGCCAGCGGAGCGAAGATCGCGATCACCACTACGCACGAGATCACGGTGTAGAGCGGGGCGTTGTTCAACGTCCAGAAGTCCGTCGGTGCTCCCGTCGGGTTACCGAATAGTTCTCGCGTTGCCTGCACGAGCGCGGAGATTGGATTGAAGGCCGCGAAGTACTGCAACCACGTCGGGAGTGCAGTGATCGGCACGAACGCGTTGGATAGGAACGTGAGCGGGAAAATCCAGATCAGGCCCGCGGTGTTGGCTGTTTCGGTGTTGGGAACCGATAGTCCGACGAATGCACCCACCCACGTGACCGTGTAAGCGAAGAGCAGCAGCAGAAGATAGGCGAGGATCGCGTTGAAGATGCCGTCGTTGATCCGCCATCCGACGATGTAGCCGGTGATGGACAGGACCGTGAGAACGAGGATCTGTCGAATCGCATTGGCGAAGGTGTTACCGATCAGCACTGCGGGTTGGGACATAGGCAACGCGCGGTAGCGGTCGATGATGCCGCGCTGCATGGCTTCGGCAAGTCCGACGGTGCTTGCGGCAGCGGCGAAGGCGACAGTCTGGCCAAAAATGCCGGGCATCAGGTATTGGCGGTAAAGCGATGCGTCGGCCGTCGACCCCGGTTCAGCGCCGGGAATAGGGATCGCGCCGCCAAACACGAACGCGAACAGCAGAACGAAGATCACCGGCTGGATGAGTTGGAAGAACAGCGCCTCGGGGATGCGGAAGGACGCGGTGATGGTGGAGCGGGCGATGATCAGTGCGTCGTGAACGGTCCAGCCGAGGACCGGCCGCTGGGCCTGAACGGTCTGGGCGCTCATCGCCCTCCTCCTCTGCGTCCGCGCCGCGATCGTTCGGGGCTCTCTGGGCGTTGGTCCTCGGCACCATGGCCGGTGAGCGTCAAGAAGACATCGTCCAAGGTTGGACGGCGTAGGCCGATATCTGCGACCCCGATGCTCTGGGCATCGAGTGCCCGGACGGCCTCGATCAATACAGGCGAGCCGCCCGCAACAGGAGCTGAGTAGTTCGCACCCGTGGTGGTTGCTTCGCCCGAGACGATGGATGCCAGAGCAGTGACCGCGGTAGCGGCCAGGGCCTCGTCTTCCAGGGTGATCTCGAGGCGATCACCACCGATCTGGTCCTTAAGTTGGCTCGAGGTTCCGTGCGCGATGACCTGACCATGGTCGATGACCACGATGTCGTCCGCCAATTGATCGGCTTCGTCCAAGTACTGAGTGGTGAGTAGAACAGTCGTGCCTTCGGCAACCAGCTCAGCGATCACATTCCACAGCCCGATGCGCGAGCGCGGATCCAGGCCGGTGGTGGGCTCGTCGAGGAACAAGATCCCGGGCTTGGCGATCAAGCTCGCAGCGAGGTCGAGCCTTCTGCGCATGCCACCGGAATAGGTCTTGGCCGGCCGATCAGCTGCATCGGTCAGATCGAACTTGCCGAGGAGTTCATCGGACCTTTCGGCCACATACTTCTTGTCGAGATGGAACAGGCCACCGAACATTGTCAGGTTCTCGCGACCGGTGAGGTACTCGTCCACCGCCGCGTACTGCCCGGTGAGTCCGATGG
>JBMTHB010000320.1:0-2267 GCA_049435845.1 Candidatus Nanopelagicales bacterium
CAACCGTGCCCACACCCACCTCGGCTACCAACTTCACGTGGACGCGGGCCTGCGGGTTGGCGTTCTTCAGATCGTGGATCAACTGAGCGAGATCCTCGATCGAGTAGATGTCGTGATGCGGGGGCGGAGAGATCAAGCCGACACCTGGAGTGGAGTGCCGGGTCTTGGCGATCCACGGGTACACCTTGTGTCCGGGCAGCTGCCCGCCCTCACCCGGTTTGGCCCCCTGGGCCATCTTGATCTGGATGTCGTCGCTGTTGACGAGGTACTCACTAGTCACACCGAACCTACCGGATGCCACCTGCTTGATCGCCGAGCGCTTGGAGTCTCCGTTGTCCAGTGGCAGGTAGCGCTCCGGGTCCTCGCCGCCTTCGCCGGTGTTGGACTTAGCGCCGATCCTGTTCATGGCGATCGCGAGGGTCTCGTGGGCCTCGGCGGAGATCGAGCCGTAGGACATAGCGCCGGTGGAGAAGCGCTGGACGATCGACTCGATCGACTCCACTTCCTCGATCGGAATCGATTCGCGCTCATCTTCCTTGAGGGAGAACAGGCCACGAAGGGTCATCAATCGCTCCGCCTGCTGATTGACCCGTTCGGTGTACTCGCGGAAGATGTCGAACCTCTTGCTGCGCGTCGCGTGCTGCAAGCGGAAGACGGTCTCGGGGTCGAACAGATGCGGCTCGCCGTCGCGCCGCCACTGGTACTCCCCGCCATCGGCCAACACACGGTGGGCCGGTGAAATACCGGACGGCGGATAGGCGGTCGCATGCCTGCGTGCGACCTCCTCGGCGATGACATCGATGCCGACCCCGCCGAGTTTGGTGACGGTTCCACAGAAGTAGGCATCGACCATCTCCTGCGAGAGACCGATGGCCTCGAAGATCTGCGCACCGCGATAGGACGCGACGGTCGAGACGCCCATCTTGGACATGACCTTCAGCAGACCTTTGCCCAGCGCCTTGATGTAGTTGCGCACCGCCTTCTCCGGGGAGATGTCCTGGATGACGCTCCGCGCGACGAGATCCTCCACCGTCTCCAGCGCCAGGTACGGATTCACGGCAGCCGCGCCGTAGCCGACGAGCAGTGCCACGTGGTGGACCTCGCGGACATCGCCGCTTTCGACTAGCAGGCTGATCTGGCTCCGTGACTTGGTGCGCACCAGATGGTGGTGCACTGCGGCGCACAACAGCAGGGACGGGATCGGCGCGAGTTGGGCGTTGCTGTCGCGATCCGACAGCACGATGAAGCGCTTGCCCTGACGGATCAGGGCATCCACTTCGTTGAAGATCTCCCCGAGCCGGCGCTCGAGTGCATCGCCACCCCCTGCCACCGGATACAGCCCCTTGACCCGACTCGCAGCGAACTCCGGCAACGTGCCATCGGCATTGATGTGCAGGATCTTCGCCAACTCGTCGTTGTCGATCACCGGGAACGGCAACACGACCTGACGACAGTGGCCCGGTTGGGATTCCAGCAGATTGCCTTCCGGACCGATCAGACTCGACAAGGACGTGACGATCTCCTCGCGTATCGCATCCAGGGGCGGATTCGTCACCTGGGCGAAGAGTTGACTGAAGTAGTCGAACAGCAGCCGAGGCTTGTTCGACAGCGCCGCGATCGGGGTGTCGGTTCCCATGGATCCGATCGGCTCTGCGCCGCTGCGCGCCATCGGCTCCATGATGACCCGCAGTTCCTCCTCCGTGTAGCCGAAGGTCTGCTGGCGTCGGGCTACGGACTCATGGGTGTGGACGACATGCTCGCGCTCGGGCAGTTCCTCCAGGTGGATGAGGCCGCTGTCCAACCATTCGCCGTAGGGCTCCTCGACCGCGAGCGCTGCCTTGATCTCGTCGTCTTCGATGATCCGACCCTCGGCGGTGTCCACTAAGAACATGCGTCCGGGCTGAAGCCGTCCCTTGCGAACCACGGTGGCCGGATCGATATCGAGAACGCCGGTTTCCGATGCCAGCACCACCAGACCATCGTCGGTGACCCAGAAACGACCGGGACGCAGGCCGTTCCTGTCCAGGACCGCACCGATCTGGGTGCCGTCGGTGAAGCACACGTTCGCCGGGCCGTCCCACGGCTCCATGAGTGTCGCGTAGAACTCATAGAAGGCGCGACGCTGCGGATCCATGTCCGGGTTGTTCTCCCAAGCCTCCGGGATCATCATCAAGACGGCCTGCGGAAGTGACCGCCCTCCGAGATGGAGCAACTCCAGCACCTCATCGAAGCTGGCCGAATCGCTCGCACCCGGGGTGCAGATCGGG
>JBMTHB010000321.1:0-2242 GCA_049435845.1 Candidatus Nanopelagicales bacterium
AACCACCTGCAGGAGGCCGGCGCCACGCCCACCCAGGAGATTGCTTTCGCGCTCGCAACGGCCATCGAGGTTCTCGATCGAGTCAAGGCGTCGGGTCGAGTACCTCCGGAACAGTTCGGAGAGGTCGTTGCGCGTATGTCGTTCTTCGTGAACGCCGGAGTGCGCTTCATCGAGGAAATGTGCAAGATGCGTGCATTCGTGGAGATGTGGGATGCCATCACCGCTGATCGATACGGCGTGACGGATGCCAAGCAACGAAGGTTCCGGTACGGCGTGCAGGTTAACTCCTTGGGACTGGCGGAGATGCAGCCGGAGAACAACGTCTACCGAATCATGCTCGAGATGCTCGCGGTCACGCTGTCCAAGGACGCCCGGGCCCGCGCGGTCCAGTTGCCGGCATGGAATGAGGCGCTCGGCCTTCCCCGGCCGTGGGATCAGCAGTGGTCGTTGCGTATGCAGCAGGTGCTTGCCTACGAGACCGATCTGCTGGAGTACGACGATCTGTTTGCCGGGTCACCGGTCATCGAGCAGAAGGTGGCGTCGATGATCGAGGAGGCCTCGCTGGAATTGCAGCGGGTCCTCGACCAAGGGGGTGCCGTTGCTGCCGTCGAGAACGGCTACATGAAGGGGGAGTTGGTTGCATCGTTGACCCGGCGCAGAGCCAGCATCGAATCCGGAGACATCACCGTCGTGGGTGTCAATGCGTTCCAATCCACCGAGTCGAGTCCCCTGCAGATCGAGGGCGAGAACGCTGTGTACGTGGTCGATCCAGCGGTGGAGCTCGAGGCTGTGGCCAGCATCCGGCAATGGCGGAACGGACGCAACGGGGAGGCTGTGGAGCGCGCGCTGGCGAACTTGGCGAGCGCAGCAGGTTCGGGAGCCGATCTGATGGCACCGAGCATCGAGTGCGCGCGGGCAGGCGTCACCACCGGCGAGTGGGCCGGCGTATTGCGCGAAGCCTTCGGTGAGTTCCGCGCGCCCACCGGTATCGATGCGGCTCCCACGGTGGCACCGAGGCCGGACGTGGCCGGCGCATCGCCCATGACTGCGGTCGCGAGCCGGGTGCGCGACCTTACGCAGGCCCGCGGCCGTCCGTATCGCTTCCTGGTGGGAAAGCCGGGTCTGGACGGACACTCCAACGGCGCCGAGCAGATCGCGGTACGTGCACGAGATGCCGGCTTCGAAGTCGTGTACCAAGGAATACGTCTCACGCCTGAACAGATCGTCGAGGCAGCGGTGGCTGAGGATGTCGACGTCGTGGGCCTGTCGATCCTTTCCGGCTCCCACCGGGCGCTAGTCCCGGAGATCATCGACGGCCTGGCTCGAGCCGGTGCCGACGACGTGGTTGTGGTGGTGGGCGGCATCATCCCCGATGAGGATGCAAGGTGGCTGGAACAACAAGGCGTGGCGGAGGTGTTCACGCCCAAGGACTACGACGTCGCTGCGATCCTCGGGCGGATCGTCGACCACCTCCCTTCCTAGGCTCGATCCGTGCGTCTCGTCGTTGCCCGCTGCACTGTGGACTATCAGGGACGATTAAGCGCCCACCTCCCCGAGGCCGTGCGGGTGATCATGGTCAAAGCCGATGGATCCGTCCTCGTGCATGCCGATGGAGGCTCCTACAAGCCGCTGAATTGGATGAGTCCGCCGTGTCGGCTGACCGAGACCGACGACGACGTCACTCGATGGACGGTCGAGAACAAGTCAGGCGAGACACTGAAGATCACGTTGTTGGAGACCTTGCATGATTCCGAACATGAACTCGGCGTAGATCCAGGCCTGGTGAAGGACGGGGTGGAAGCACATTTGCAGGTGCTGCTCGCCCAACACGCGGAGAGTTTCGGGTGGACGCTCGTGCGCCGCGAGTACCCCACCGCGATCGGGCCGGTCGATCTGCTGTGCCGAGACGCCGATGGGGCAAGTGTGGCCGTCGAGATCAAGCGACGCGGGGAAATCGACGGGGTCGAGCAACTCACTCGCTACCTCGAGCTCTTGAATCGCGATCCACTCCTAGCTCCTGTCACGGGAGTACTCGCAGCCCAGGAGATCAAACCGCAGGCGCGAACCCTTGCGCACGATCGAGGGATCACCTGCCTGGTCGTCGATTATGAAGAGCTCAAGGGGACGACGGATTCCGGTCTCCGCCTGTTCTGATCGTTTGGCAGACTGCCCCCATGGATCACGGTGGGGCGATACGCAGTGTCGCGGTTATTGGCATGGGCACCATGGGCACCGGCATCGC
>JBMTHB010000322.1:0-2238 GCA_049435845.1 Candidatus Nanopelagicales bacterium
GGCGGAAGCGGATTTCCTCGCCCAGGGCGGCTACGCGGCCGAGTCCGAGGCAGCCACGATCGCGGCATCCCTGGGGCTGCCATCTCGGGTGCTCGATGCAGAACTTGGCACGTTGTCGGGTGGTCAACGCCGGCGCGTGGAGTTGGCGCGAATCCTGTTCGGTCATTCGGACGTTCTGTTGCTGGATGAGCCGACGAACCATCTGGATGCCGATTCCATTCGATGGCTACGCGAGTTCCTGCGCACCTATGAAGGCGGATTCATCGTGATCAGCCACGACACGGATCTACTGGCCGACACGGTGAACAAGGTGTGGCACCTGGACGCGATACGTCACGAGATCGATCAATATGCCATGGGTTGGACGGCGTACCTGTTGGCGCGGGAAACCGATGAGCGTCGTCGCAAGCGTGAGCGACGCAACGCGGAGCAGCAGGCTGCTTCGTTGCGCGAGCAAGCCGAACGGATGCGGGCCAAGGCCACGAAAGCGAAGGCTGCACAGGGCATGCTTCGTCGTGCGGAGAAGTTGCTGTCGGAGACGGAAGGTGAACGAACTTGGGACAAGGTGGCGGCATTGCGCTTTCCGGACCCGAAACCGTGCGGCAAGGTGCCGCTGACCGGTCGGGGGCTGTCTCGCAGCTATGGAAGCCTGGAGGTCTTCACGGATGTCGATCTCGCGATCGACAAAGGCTCGCGTGTGATGATCCTGGGCCTGAACGGTGCCGGCAAGACGACGCTACTGCGCATCTTGGCGGGCGTCGATCGACCGGACACGGGAACGATCGAGACTGGCCATGGGGCTGTCATCGGCTACTACGCACAGGAGCACGAGACGTTGGACCCAACCGCGTCCGTCGAGGAGACCCTTGCGCATGCTGCGCCGGAATTGGATGACACCCGTCGACGCACGATCCTCGGATCCTTCCTATTCGCAGGTGATGCGGTGCGCAAGCCGACGGGTGTGCTGTCAGGTGGGGAGAAGACACGCCTGTCCCTGGCTTGCCTAGTGGTATCGGGTGCGAATGTGCTGCTGCTGGATGAACCGACCAACAACCTTGATCCAGCATCGCGAATCGAGGTGCTGCAGGCTTTACGAGGGTACGAAGGAGCAGTCGTACTGGTCAGCCATGACCCGGGCGCTGTCCAGGCATTGGAACCCGAGCGAGTTGTACTCCTACCCGAGGGCGACGAGGATCTGTGGAGCGAGGACTATCTCGACCTTGTGGAATTGGCCTAACCGAAGACCGAAACAACTAACGGAGTGCATACATGAGCGAGCCCGAGCGGATCCTGGTTGAGTTGGACGACGACGTACTACGCGTCACACTGAACCGCCCAGAGGTTCGCAATGCCCAGACGCCGGCGATGTGGGATCAACTAGCGGAGATCGCGGCGGCCATCCCGGCCTCGGTGAGATTCGTGGTCATTTCCGGAGCTGGACAGGATTTCTCATCCGGGCTCGACCGCGCGGTTCTGGGCGAAGGAATGCTGACGGACCTCCAGTCCGACCCCGAGGGCTTCATCGCGAAGGCCCAGGAGGGATTCGCACGCTGGACCCGCATTCCGCAATTGGTCATCGCACAGGTCCAGGGCAATGCGATCGGGGCCGGCTTCCAACTGGCATTGGCAAGCGATGTCATCGTGGCCGCCCCAGAGGCCCGGTTCGCGATGCGCGAAGTGAGCATCGGGCTCGTACCCGATCTGGGTGGAACCGGGGCTCTCGTCGACGCGATCGGCTACCGCCGGGCACTTGCATTGTGTGCCACCGGGGCCTTCCTGTCGGCTGAACGAGCCCATGAGTGGGGACTCGTGCAAACGATCGCCGACGATCCGGCCATCGCGGTCTCCCAATTTCTCGATCAGCTTCGGCAACTCGATCAGGCGACCATCGGCGATATCAAGGCACTGTTGCGGGCCGTCGCGGTGGATCGAGACTCATGGTCGAGGGAGCGTTCAGCTCAAATCAATCGACTGGCCACACTGTTCTCAGGTGGAACTGCATGAGTATGCAGTCGGTCTGGCAGACCTACCAATCGATGACGCGCGACAGATCCGTCGCGCAACAGCGCGTTACGCGAGGCACCGTGCGCCGAATTCTGAGCTACGCACGGCCCTACCAGGTGATCATCATCATCTTCCTCATCACGTTGGTCGGCGCATCGTTGCTGAGTGTCGCTCAGCCCTTGCTGTTTCGGCGCATCGTCGATGATGGAATCTCCGTTGGCAACGCCTCTCTCG
>JBMTHB010000323.1:0-2232 GCA_049435845.1 Candidatus Nanopelagicales bacterium
GCGAGCCCGAGCCACAGTCGACCGATGGATCGGAGCATGGAGCGGCAAGATACCGTCCGCGCCGTGTCGACACGGCAGGATCTTGTTGCGGCAACTAGGCTCGCGGTAGCATCCGGACATGCCGGGACCACTTGACTTCGGGCAGTTCCTCGCCATTCCCGGGTCGGACCATCTCTCCGGCCCAGGAACCACGACCTATCGCCGCTGGTCGCCTCCCGACTTCATCCAGGCCGACGTCCTTTACCAGCCCTACTCGAATCCGACCCTTCGAGCCCCGCGGCTGATCGTCACCGGCCTGCACCTGCACGACGGCGAGGAGCCGTGCTTGGGTTTTCTGGCATGTCCAGATCCGAACGCGCTGCCGTGGACCGGCACATCCAATCGAAAGCTGGATCACAGCCAGATTTATCTCTGGCCGCGAGTTCGGGCCATGAGTTGCTCGGCTATGAGCTTCGGCGATTTGGATCGACTGGCCACCCATCGATTGGCGGAGGAGTTGGCCGCGCTATGTCGCTCACGCGGGCGCCGGAAGGGGCACGATGTCGGAGAGCTTGCTCGCCACTGGATCGACCATCTCTCCCTCGACGCCAGCCGGGTGGCCAAGGCGATCGAACTAACGCCTGAACTGATCCGGATCAGTCAACCTGCCAAGGCCACCGGTGAGGCGTTCTCGACACTTGACCTGGTCGTATCTCGGATCACATGACCGTCTGCTGGGGATCATCCCCATCCCGGTCCGCTGTCGATCGCTCTCAAGAAGTCTCCGACCTCGATGATCGGAATCCCATACTTCCGCGCCATCTTGGCTTTCCCAGACTGCGTAGCTCGATCTGCGGCGACGAGTAGATCACACCCCTTCTTGGTGACCGCCGACACGGGTTGCAAGCCTCTCGCCGCAGCGATGAGTTCCAATGACTCGCGGGACATGACGTGACCATCCGCGTCGACGGCCGAGCCAGTGAAGCAAACGCGTACCCCCGCAGACAACGCTCCCGCATCGGGCGGGGGTCTCTCATTCGACTCGGGTACCTCGTCTCGCGATATCCCGTGGGCGTGCGCTACCGACTGAAACAACTCTCGCTCTCGCGGGGTGACGACTCCATCTGAGCACGCCGCCAGCCGTAACGACTCGAAGTATGCCTCGTGCATCGATCGGACCTGAGAGTCCCGGAGTCCGATGCTCTCCCGAAGCGATTTCAACTCCATCGCCTCTGCATTGCTCAGGGCCAGATCCGCCAACACATGTTCGAGAAGGTCGAAGTACTCGACACACGCCTCTACGCTTGACGGGATACACGCGGCACGCGCCCAGCGCCTGATTGGCACATCGATGACCACCCCAAAGGCATCTCGTCGAAGGGTGCGACATGATTCCTGCCCTTTGCTGGAGCCAATACAACACGGCGCGCCATTCCGACGAACACCGAGATCCACAACGATCGCTGCGGCTGCTCGCGCGTCGTTCAAGGCTCGGTGGTGACGACTCAGTCTCACGCCTACCGCTCGTGCCGCATGTCCAAGCGCGAGTCCGGTGGCACGCATCGTGCAGATTCCATCACCCCAATCGATTGATGTGTTCACTCGCGCAAACTCCTGTCCGAGCATCCGTAGATCAAACGCGAGATTGTGGGCTACAACCGTCGAGTGGTTCAGCCGTGCAGCCACAACCGGCGCGACCTCCTCGAATCGCGGGGCCATCGAGGCCATCTCTGCCGAAATACCGTGAATGTCGACCGGACCAACATCGCGGCCAGGATTGACGATCGTCTCGAACTCATCGACCACCTCACCGGTACATGGATCTACCGTCACGATCGCCAACTCGACAATCCGATCCCTTGGACCGAGGCCCGTCGTTTCGCAATCAACCACCGAGAATGGAACACTGTCCATGCGGTTTGCTCCCTGTGTTGCTTGAGGGCACTTGCGCCCCCCACACTCGCAACGCACTCTTGCAGATCATTGCCTACCGGGCTTCGTTCGAGCGACTGGCATCCACTCGGGGCCACTCTTCGGCTCACCTCAACCCATGTGCAAGGCCTGCCTCGTGAGACACACATCGTCTCCGCAGCCGCATCCAAGTCGTTGGGTCTGTAACGACCGCACGATGAACTCCTAATCTGATTGCGTCCTCGCCATGCCACCCGTCACCTAGCTGTTTCCCTCCGTCAAGTACCCCATCACCTCGCCCCACCACGGCTCGTGCGCGCCGACCGGCCAGTCGTTGTGACC
>JBMTHB010000324.1:0-2231 GCA_049435845.1 Candidatus Nanopelagicales bacterium
ACCGGCAGCTCCGGTGGAACTGGAACGAGAACACCTGGACCTTCGAGGACACCACCTCCACGGTCGGCGGGGCGCTCGAGTACGGCACGGTCTACAAGCGGGGAACGAAGTTCACCGCGCCCCTGACCTGGACCGGCCTGGCCCTCGTGATCGCAGGCATCGCCACCGCTGCCTGGTGGCTCTGGCCACGCCCACAGCTGCTCGATCCGCAGACGGCCGAGGCGTTGCTGCAGGAGGCCAACCTGGCCATCGCCGAACTTGAAAACCAGAAACTCACCGACGCGATACCGAGGCTGGAAGCCATCGCACAAGCGCTGCCGGCCGACCCCTTCGGACCCCGCAACCTTGCCGTGGCCACGATCCTCGCGATCGGCGAAGGTCCGGTCACCGCCGAGCAGCTCACGACTGCGGTAGCAGCACTCGAACGGCTGGCGGCGATCGAGACGCCGTCGCGAGCCTTCCACTGGCTCTCGGCAAAACTCGCGATGCTCGCGGGCGATGCCGAAGCCGCCGCCGCTGCGTTTGCCAAGGTGGTCGAAAGCGATCCTGAAGATGCCGCAGCCTGGTATGGCTCCTGGCAGGCTCTCCAGTTGCGAGACGAGACCGCCGGTGGAGGCGATGGCCATGCCTCCATCCTGCAGAAGGCCTGTGGTGCCGACCCGCGGAACCTGTGGCTCGCGGTGGAATGGCTGCGGGCGGCCGCCATCGGACTCGATCGCGGTGCCCTGACTGCCGATGCCTCACTCGTGCAGGAGGTTGAGAACCGTTGGACAGCCATCGCGCCTTTTGCCCCGGCAGTGCTCGCCTTCACCAAGACGGATGTGCGGGAGATGCTCGACCGAGGCATCGCGGCCTTGGAGTCGGGTGACACCGCCACCGCCTCAGGCACGCTGCGGGGCCTGGCCAATCTCTTGGTACCTCAGGCCGCAGGCGACCGCGCATCGGTCGCCCGCCGGCCGCGGTTGTGGATGGTCTCACGGCGTGAACGTTCCTACCGGGCGAGCTTGGCGCCCTGCTGGATGGCGAAGAGGTTGTTGCGCGTCATGAAGAACATGGCGCCGTTGGCCGTCACGGCCGTCGAATACACCGAACTGCCCATGTTGATCTCGCCGAGCACCTTCTTCTCGCGCCCGTGCTGGAAGATCGTGATGTCGCCGTCCTCGTCGCCGAGATAGACCTTGCCATCAACGACGAAGGCCGAACTCCACATGGCCGCGAACATGTCGTGCACCCACAACACCTCGCCGCTCTTCGCGTCGAGCGCATGCAGGAATCCCGAAAAATCCGGATAGTAGATGATGCCGTCCTTGACGGCCGCGGTCGAGATGCTGCGCCGAATCTTGTTGTAGTGCCACAGCCGCCCGCTCTCGGTGATGTCGCCCCGCTTGGTGGCGTCGATGGCATACAAGTGCCCGACACCCTCGCCGTGTTCGGGGTCCTGGCCGTTCGCGATGTAGACCACGTCGCCCACCACGACGGGTGTGGCGATGATCTCGTTGCGTGTCTTCGGCCAGACCGAGTCCTTCGGGTTGGTGTCGAACTCCCAGAGCTTCTTGCCCGAGAGAGCCTCGTAGCCGCGGACCCATCCGTCGCCCTGCGCGCTCACCACCATGTTGATCCCGCCCACCTTGCCGACAGCCGGAGTGGACCACTGCCCGTGCAGGATCCGGTCCTCGACCGAGTTGTCCTCCCAGACGAGCTTCGCGGTGGTCTTGCTCACGGCGATGATCGCGGGCGCCTTCGGGCTGGGAATGTTCACGTGGCTTTCGTCCTGGCCATTCGAGGTGCTCACGTAGATCAGGTCGCCAAGGATGACGGGGGAGGAGTTGGACAGGTTGTGCGGATACGCGCCGACCTCCTCCATCATGTCGAACTCCCAGATGTAGTCGGGGTCGTGCGTCCCGGTCAGGGCCTCGTCGGTCTTGGGGCCGTCGTTCTGGCCGTCGTGAAAGCCGCGGATATCGACGGCGTGCACCTTGCCCCGGTTCGACACGAAGTAGGCGACCTCGCCGATTACCAGCGGCGACGACGCGATGCCCTGGAAGGGCCAGTCGTTGGCGCGGCCCGAGGTCAACTTCTCGAACGTGGCCTGCCACAGGAACTCCCCGTTCGACTCGGCAAAGGCCATCACGACGCCGCGGTCGCCCGCCTGATCCGGATCGCGCGTCGCCTCGTTGTTCGTGCCGACGAGCACCACGCCGTTGGCCACCGTCGGGTTGCCGTAACTCTGC
>JBMTHB010000325.1:0-2226 GCA_049435845.1 Candidatus Nanopelagicales bacterium
CGATGCTGGGTCAGCCCGTCTCAATGCTGATTCCGCGAGTCGTCGGATTCAAGCTCACCGGAGAGTTGCCTCAGGGAGCCACCGCCACCGACCTAGTGCTGACCATCACCGAAATGCTTCGCAAGCACGGAGTGGTCGGCAAATTCGTCGAGTTCTACGGCGTTGGCGTGTGGGCAGTACCGCTCGCGATTCGAGCCACCATCGGCTACATGTGTCCGGAGTACGGAAGTACGGTGGCGATCTTCCCAATCGACGAGGCGACGCTCGACTACCTTCGACTCACCGGTCGTTCGGATGAGCAGATCTCACTGGTCGAGGCCTATGCGAAGGAACAGGGCCTGTGGCACGACCCGGCGCACGAGCCTCGCTACTCGGAGTACTTGGAGCTGAACTTGGCGTCCGTCGTGCCTTCGCTCGCCGGGCCGAAGCGGCCCCAGGATCGGGTGGCACTGTCCGAAGCACAGGCGTCGTTCCAACGTGCGCTCGACGACTTCACCGACCAGGCCAGCGCTCAGGTGGATTTCGAGATCGATTCCGAACCGGTATCCATAGGACACGGGGCCGTGACCATCGCCGCCATCACTTCCTGCACGAACACCTCCAATCCATCAGTCATGATCGGAGCCGGCCTGCTGGCCAAGAAGGCCGTAGAGCGAGGCCTGACGCGCAAGCCCTGGGTGAAGACGACACTTGCACCCGGATCGAAGGTGGTCACCGACTACTACGAGAAGAGCGGGCTGCTGCCATATCTGGAGAAGCTCGGCTTCGACATCGTCGGATACGGGTGCACCACATGCATCGGAAATTCCGGTCCCTTGATCCCGGAAGTGAGTGCGGCTGTCAATGAACGAGATCTCGCGGTCGTGTCCGTTTTGAGTGGCAACCGCAATTTCGAAGGCCGCATCAACCCCGACGTGAAGATGAACTACTTGGCGTCACCGCCGCTGGTCGTTGCCTACGCGATCGCCGGGACCATGGACATTGATCTACTCACCGAGCCGCTCGGGACGGATACCTCGGGGGCCCCGGTGTTCCTGGCTGACGTCTGGCCGACTATGGCGGAGATCCAGGAATTGATCGATACGTGTATCGATCCCGAGATGTTCACCTCGCGATACCGAGATGTGTTCGCGGGTGATGAACGGTGGCGATCGCTTCCCACCCCCGAGGGGGAGATATTCGAGTGGGATCCGGCGAGCACGTACGTCCGAAAGCCGCCGTACTTCGACGGCATGGAACGCGAGCCGAAGCCGGTGGCGGATATCGCCGGTGCACGGGTGTTGGTGTTGCTGGGTGACTCCGTGACGACCGATCACATCTCGCCGGCCGGTTCGATCAAGGCCGATAGTCCGGCGGGTGAGTACCTGACCGGGCACGGGGTGGAGCGCAAGGACTTCAACTCCTACGGATCACGCCGTGGCAACCACGAGGTGATGATCCGCGGGACTTTCGCCAACATCCGACTACGAAACCTCATGCTGGAGGGGGTCGAGGGCGGGTACACGGTCGATTTCACGCAAGGCGAGGACGTCGTCGTAACGATTTTCGATGCCGCGACCTCGTACGCGCAGCAGGGAACGCCTCTCGTGATCATCGCGGGGAAGGAATACGGCTCCGGTTCCAGTCGCGACTGGGCGGCGAAGGGAACAGCGCTGCTGGGCGTCAAGGCGGTCATCGCCGAGTCCTACGAGCGCATCCATCGATCCAATCTGATCGGCATGGGTGTGCTGCCGCTGCAATTCCCCGAGGGCCTGAGTGCCGGCGCGCTCGGCTTGGAGGGCGATGAGGTCTTCAGCATCCGTGGTGTCGAGCAGATGAACGACGGTCCAGTGCCTGACCTGGTGTCGGTGTCGGCCGTCGGCCCAGGTGGACGGACCGTGGAGTTCTCGGCCATCGTTCGCATCGACACGCCCGGCGAGGCCGACTACTACCGCAACGGCGGCATATTGCCGTTCGTCCTGCGCAGCCTCCTGTAGACGAATCGTGGCTGGATGAGGGTCGTGGCGCCCGCTGCCGACCAATCCGATCGGACGTAGACTCGGGTCGCCATGAGCAAGCGACCCCTGGTGGATCAGATCCGCAGCCCCCACGACCTTCGGGCACTGTCACCTGAGCAATTGCCTGACCTCGCCGGACAGGTTCGTGAGTTCCTGGTGGAGAAGGTGGCTGCTTCGGGCGGACACCTCGGCCCGAATCTCGGTGTCGTCGAGTTGACCATCGCCTTGC
>JBMTHB010000326.1:0-2220 GCA_049435845.1 Candidatus Nanopelagicales bacterium
GGGGAAGCTCTTGCGAGCACAGCCCTGGACCCGGCTTCGGACGTGCTCATCAAGCAGTACAACCTGGCCTTCCTCGGCGAGACCAGTCCGGCGCTCGATCCACCGGGTTCCTCCGCCCGTGCGGCGAATGCCTCGCTGTGCGTTCTCGAGGGTGAAGGTCCGGCAGCATTCGCAGACTTCAACGCACGCCTATTCGCGATCGCCGACCCGAACCGATCGTCCGTGCAATTCCAACTCGCCGATCTTCGGCAGGTGGCACGGGATTCCGGGGGAAGCGATGAGACCCTCGCCTGCATCGAGGAGGAGCGCCATGTGGATTTCGTGGCGCTTTCCACTCAGAGTGGTTTCGCGCGCGGGGTGCAGGGGACACCGACGGTGATCGTGAACGGTCGCACCTTGGTGGACACCTTCGGTGACTCGGAGTTGGTCGGTCTGCTGCGTTGAGCTTGTGACTGGTCAAGGTCGTCATGCGGGAACCGACAACCGTGCATTCCTCGCACACTCGGTAGCGACCGTTTTCCCGAGTGAAGCAGGTGACCATGTCTTCTCGATTCCGACGTATCCAGCGATACGTCCTTGCACCCGGAGCGGCCCTCGTGGTTGCTCTCGGCACTATCACCGTCCCGGCCGTCTCGGCCAATGCGGCCGAGCGTCGAGCGTCGGTGTCCGTCTTCCACGCGATCCCGACCGGCATGGGCGCAGACGTCGTGGATGTCTACGCCGACGGGGCCCGCATCATCAACAACCTGAAGTCCGGTCAGTTGACGAATATCCGGGTGCGTCCGGGAACGTACGACATCGAGATCTTCCTCGACGGTGAGCTACCCAAGCGCGATGAACCCGTACTCGCCCTCGACGACGTCACGTTCCTCTCCGGGTTCTGTTCGACGCTGACCGCGAATCTCACCGAGACCGGTGAGCCCACCGCCGAGGTGTTCGCCAATTGCAGTGCCCGCAATCCCGTCGGTACCGGACGGGTGACGGTGCGGCACATCGCCGAGGCGCCCCCGGTGGACGTTGCCGCGGGTGGACAGGTGATCTTCGGCAATCTCGCCAACGGTGCATCGGCTACGAAGCGGGTGGGTGTGGACACCTATCCGATCACCGTGGCGCTGGCCGATTCGGACACCACGGTGCTGGGTCCGACGAACCTGGTGGTGAGCAGACCGTTCAACACCATCGTCTACGCCTGGGGTTCGGCTGCGGATGGCACCCTCGCGTTGAAGGTGCAGCGGATACCAGTCATCCGATAATCGGATGAATCCTTCGGCGATTCTCAGGGGGGGGGGTGATCGATCGATTTTGCTCTGTCAGGGAACCCTGGTACACGAGTGGTGGAAGTTCACTGTGTAACACGGGGGAGTACGGACATGGCCCAACGACGACGCCCGCACGGCGGGCAATTGACCCTGGATGTCGTGCCCAGGCCACCGGCCGACACGACCCGGCGCTTCATCGACTATCTGCGTTCGGAGCCGACCGCGGATGAGGTAGCCCAGGAACTCGTCCTGGGCTACCTAGTCCACTTCAGGGCTCGGGCTTCGATCGTTACGACAATCGACCCGGATGCCACGTTGCGCCTGGTGGGAGGTTTCGGCCTCGACGCCGCGGCGCTGAACGAATTCGACCAGTTCTCGCTGTGGGATGAACTGCCTCCGGCTCTCACCATTCGTGAACGACGACCCATCGTGTTCCCGAGTGCGGATCAGGCCGCGCGTCGATTCCCGAACATGTCGGGAGGGGCCTTAGCGCACAAAGGCATCATCGCGGCGCCGATGATGACGTCGGCGTCGGCCGTCGGATCACTGTGCGTCTGCCTTGACGCCGAGGGCGAGCAGGTAGCGATCGCAGCTCGGGTGTTGGCTGCGCTCGCGGACATCTATGTCCTCTATCTGCTCGCGAATATGGAACAACAAGCCAAGGCCGCACCTGAGTCACCTGTGGCTGACCGCGCTTCGAGACCGCAGGACCGCGCCCGCACTCGGCGAGCAGCGCTGAGCGTCCATGATTTCACCGAGCGCCAGAGGACCGTCCTGCAGCTGCTCGCCCAAGGCATGACGTACGACCAGATAGCGATGCGGATCGGCTACAGCCACTCCACCGTACGCATGGAACTCATGGCCATGTATCGAGCCTTCGATGTCTCGTCGCGGCGCGAGGCGATTGTGGAAGCTGTGCAAGCCGGAGTCATCACGGAAGACATGTAGCGTCAGTTCCGGG
>JBMTHB010000327.1:0-2215 GCA_049435845.1 Candidatus Nanopelagicales bacterium
CTCCCCATTCCCCACGACGCTTTTCGCCGGGTACTCCCAGGGGATCTTGGGTTATATGGCAACCGAGGCCGAATACCCCCACGGTGGATACGAACCCAGCGTTGCACAACGCGGCTATGCGCACCCGGCACCATTCGATCCAGCCATCGAGCGCATCTTGGTCGAGACGAGCCTGGACCTATTGGAGAACCTAAGGTCAACGACGTGACGCACGTTGTGGCCATATACGGAGCGGGACAGTTGGGCAGCAACGCCGCCGCCCAACTGCGCGAGCGCGAAGACTTCGAGGTTCGGGGGCCATTCGGGCGCGAGGACGCTGCCGCGGCGCTCGACGATGGTGCCGACCTCGTGATCATTGCGACGACGGCGCGCTTTCGCGACGTTGCCCAGGACATCGAGCGAGCCGTGCGAGCTGGGTCGAACGTCCTGGTCAGCGCCGAGGAGTGCGCGAATCCGTGGCTGGTGGACGCTTCATGGGCCGATCGCATCGACCAACTCGCCCGAAGCGAAGGCGTGACGGTCCTGGGCGCCGGGCTGAATCCCGGACTGATCTTCGATGCGCTGGTACTCACCGTGCTCGGGGCCGTTCCTGTCGGTGCCCAGATCACCGTGACACGCGTCGTCGACATCGGACACTTCGGTCCAGCCGTGCTGAAGCGACTTGGTACGGGTGTGGCCGAATCGGCCTTTCGCCACAGCGTCAGCACCGGCGACATACTCGGTCACGCGGGCTTTCCGCAATCGATGTCGATCGTGGCACGTGCAATGGGGATTGCGATAGACCGCATCACGGAGGAGATCGATCCGATCATCACCGCCGAGGATGTCCGACTTCCTAATGGGGAATCGATCCCCGCCGGGTTGAGCGTCGGAGTGGTCCAGACCTATCGAGCCTGGGTGGCAGGTGCCGAGTGGTTCACAGCAGTGTTCCGGGGTCACGTATGTCCGGATCTGGTCGGGTGGCAGCCGGAGGACACTATCGAATTTCTGCGGGACGGACAGCTCGAACGACTCATTACGATCGCACCCGGCTTTCCATCGCAATCCGGGTCACAGTCGATGATCGTGAATTCGGTGACACGCGTGATCAGGGCGCAGCCAGGATGGCTCACCGTCGCGAACCTTCCTCCGGCGATCACATCCCGGTAGTTCGCAACCAACTCACAACTGAGCTCGAATCCAATCGATATCGCGGCGAACCCACTCCTCCTCGACCGCTGTTGGATCCTCGATCTGTGCGATCTCGACCAATAGCCACACGTCAGTTCTTGATCCGAGGACGGCGTCTATTGCTTCACGAACGGGTAGCGACCCGGTTCCCAACTCCACCGATGGTGGACCTACAAGACCAAAGGACCGCGACAGGTTTACGTCCTTCACGTGCATGATGCGAACATAGGGAGCCAACGTTCGTGCCGCCTCTAACGGAGCATCACCCACTCGAACCGCGTTGGCGATATCGAAACACACCCCGAGGTTCTCGGCACCTACGACATCGATCACGTCAGCAAGTTCCTCGGCAGTCAGATCAGCGTGGTTCTCGATTGCGAGTTCCAACTGGAGATCCGCCGCCCGCTCAGACACCCGACGCAGTGCATCGATCGTCATCTCACGGGTGTCGCGTGCCCACAAGCTTTCCCTGAGTGCCGGATGACCGAGGACGATTCGCATGCATCGGGCGTCGAGTCCAGCAGCAATGCTCATCCAAGTGAGCAAATCCCGTTCTGCGTCCACCGATGTACCGAACTCCAAGCCGTAGGGATGGCCCCAGGAGACCATCACCATGGGATCACGGTGTCGTGCGTAGTTCAGGACCTTCGCCGGTTCGGCGATGAAGCAAGTCTCCAGAGCGATGACGTCGGCGCCACTGCTCCGAGCGGATCGGACGGTGTCTTCCCAGTCCCAAACATTGCCCGAGTTGGGCCTTTCACGTGGACGTACTTCGCCGAGCAGGCGGTGGTAGGAATAGTTGTCCACTCCTACCTTGATCGCCATTGCACTCAGGAGCCGCACTCAGGAGCCGCGCTCACGAACCATCTGGCTTGGTCAGACCGATCCGCTGGTAGGCCTCATCGGGAATCGCAGCGAGGGACTTGTAGATGGTCCACGTGCATTTCCGTGGAGCATCGCCGGTCGTCTCCTCGGGATAAAGCGGTGAGTCGACCACTCGAATCGGATGGCCCCATTGCCGAGCAGGCCAGTACTCGAGCGCGAA
>JBMTHB010000328.1:0-2214 GCA_049435845.1 Candidatus Nanopelagicales bacterium
GTGCTGGCTGAGAACCGCTGCGTGGTGCCCAGGGCCTTGATGAACGCTGGCAGGTAGAAGGCACCGGACAGGTTATGGACATTCGGGTTTCCCAGGAACAACCCGACCGATTGCGGGCCGTGCTCGGTGAGGATCGGCCTGAGACGTTCACGAACTAGCGCGAAGGCTTCGTCCCAGGTGACCGGAGCGAGTTCACCGCCCGGCTGTCGCACCATGGGCTGGGTGAGCCGTCGAGGATCCGCGTGCAGTTCACCCAGTGCGACGCCTTTGGGGCAGATGTAGCCACGGCTGAAGACGTCTTCGGCGTCGCCACGCACCTGTGTTACCTCGGTGCCGTTGATCGTCAAGACCAATCCGCAGGTGGCCTCACACAGTGGGCAAATGCGGAGGGCCTTGTCCATACCGGCACTGTGCCAGGAGAAGGGCCTCCCCGGTGCCGAACTGCTAAAACCGCCGCCCACTATCGATTCGTCGACGAGACCGGGGTAGATGCCTCCGAGAGATTTCCTTGCCCGACCAGGTTCATAGCCGAGACTCGGAATGTGTAGGGCTTGCGGGGCCGCAATTTCGACACCTCTACCTCAGTGGCATCGCCTGCAACTTGCACCGTGCCGCGGAGCAGCCCGCGCTCGTCGTAGACGTACACGTACTGGCTGGTGATCGCCGAACCGCCATCTGCGGGCAAGGTCCACCGGACCAGGGCCGACCGGGTTCCTGCTTGGGCAGTCACCCCCGTCGGGGCGTCCGGCACGGTCGCGGTCGGCTCCTCCGGATCCGTGACCGGCGGTTGACTGATCCCACTATCGAGGAAGAGGAGACGGTCAGGCGACCCAGTGCCGAGTCCCACGAGTACACCGATGGTCGCCGTGTCGCGAAGAGAGGCCCACGTTGCCTCGGGGGTCGATGTCGGAACTCCTTGAAGTATCCGCGCCGCAGCGCCGGCGACATGCGGTGCAGCCATCGAGGTTCCCGACAGGGAAGCTGTGGCCGTCGGACTCGTGTACCACGCTGAGGTGACACCGACCCCTGGAGCGTAGATGTCCACGCAACTACCGAAATTGGAGAAGTAGGCCTGTGTATCAGAGGCATCTGAGGCGGCAACGGTGATGGCAGACGCCTCGCGTGCGGGGGAGGAGTTGCAGGCGTCCGCTGAGGAGTTCCCTGCAGCAACGACGACTGTGACGCCGTCGGCCACGAGGTTCCGAACGGCCAGGTCGATGCTGCTGCTGGCACCTCCACCGAGGCTCATGTTGGCAACCGCAGGAGTGCCTGCGGCATGTTGTCCGGCCACGAAGTCCAGGCCAGCAATCACTCCGGACCAAGTTCCGGACCCGTAGCAACCCAGAACCCGCACTGGAATGAGTCGGGTGTCTTTCGCCATCCCGTATGTGGAACCGGCGACAGTGCCCGCGACATGAGTGCCATGACCGTTGCAGTCGTTGCTCCCGTTGCCATCATTGATGGCTGTGAATCCGGTCGACACTCTTCCGGCGAAATCGACATGATCGGCCCGAATGCCGGTATCGACGATGTAGGCATCGACACCAGTACCCGCCGATACGTAAGAGTACGACGTATCTAGGGGGAGATCGCGTTGGTCGCTGCGATCGAGTCCCCAGGGTGCAGGGTTTTGGACTGCGATCGCCTGCGCTAGTCCATCGGGCTCAACGAGTGAAACGTTTGGATTCTTGCGTAGGGCCTCTATCTGCTTCACGCCGGCGTTGATGAGAGCTCCGGAGAACACGTTGTTGAAGGTGCGTTCGACCTTCAACTGGTTTTCTTCGTGGGTAGCCGACTGTTCCTTGATTTCCTTGGCTCTATCGGATGCAGCTGCCCCAGGAGTGAAGACGACGATGTAGTCGCCTCGATCGCCGACTTCTTCTTCACACTGCTGCTCGATCTGCTTGACGCGTCCGGGAGTCCAATCACTTGGTGAGTCCACAGGCTTCTTGCCCCGAGTTTCCCGGCGGTTATTCGTTCGTTCCGCGGCTTGTGCGGCCTCCGACAAGCACGACAGGAGGGCGACCTGTTCGGCCTGCTTCGCATCATCGCCGTCGTCGACGTCGATCACCAGGGCTCGCTCCAGAGCGGACCTGGCGGGGGATCGCAGGGCAGCCGCAGGTATGCGGGCCTGAGCGCCCGTGGTCGAGGACGGCCGACCTGAATTGCTCGCCGGCGAGCCCGGGTTCCCCTGGGACCCAACGTTGGGCGTGG
>JBMTHB010000329.1:0-2208 GCA_049435845.1 Candidatus Nanopelagicales bacterium
TGCAGTTCACGACGAAGACCAGGTTGTCCAGTTCCTCGCGGGCGGCGAGGGTGAGTGCACCGACGGCATCGACTTCGTCCGTCTCGCCGTCGCCGAGGAAGGCGTAGACCTTCTGCTCGGCGGTATCGGCCAGCCCACGATGCTGCAGGTACTTGTTGAAGCGCGCTTGGTAGATCGCGTTCAGCGGACCCAGCCCCATGGACACGGTGGGGAATTGCCAGAACCACGGCATCAACCGGGGGTGCGGATAGGACGGCAATCCGCCTCCGGGGTGGGACAGTTCCTGGCGGAAGCCGTCCATCTGCGATTCGGTGATCCGACCTTCGATGAACGCCCGTGCGTACATGCCCGGTGACGCGTGCCCTTGGAAGAAGATCTGATCGGCGCCATGCGGATGGTCGGGCCCCTTGAAGAAGTGGTTGAAACCGACCTCGTACAAGGTGGCCGAACTGGCGTAGGTGGAGATGTGGCCACCGACCGATATGCCAGGGCGCTGGGCGCGGTGCACCATGATGGCGGCGTTCCAACGGATCATGCGGCGGATCTCCCGCTCGACGGCTTCGTCGCCGGGAAACCACGGCTCGCGTTCCGGAGAGATCGTGTTGATGTAGTCGGTGCTGCGAAGGCTCGGCACACCCACGTTGCGCTCGGCGGCTCTGCGCAACAGGGACAACATGATGTACCGAGCGCGGTAGTTGCCCGATGCCTCGACGAGGGCATCGAGGGAGTCGACCCATTCCTGGGTTTCATCTGGATCGACATCCACATATTGGGTCGGTAGTCCGCCGGCGAGTGGGGATCCTTGCTCGCTTCCAGGGGCCATGATGGTCTGCAGCCTCCAATGGGGGTCGGGTTGACGGGATCGCCGCTCCCGACCGATCGGGTCGTGTTGGGCCTATCCTCGCGCATCGACATCTCGCGCTGCGAGCGCCCTGGACTCGAATGTCCGGTCCGGTTTCCCGGTGCTGGCGCGGGCAGATGTCGGGCCCTTCCGTCCACCCGCGAACATGACTTGGGTCGAATTGCTTGCCAAGGCCGGTGTCTTTCGGTGGACTAGGGCCGTTGCTGGCGGCCGAGGGGCCGTCGCCGAAGACTCCAGGAGGAACCACGTGAGCGTGGACGCCGGATCGGTCGATCCGGACGAGGCACTACGAATGGCCTCTGCCCTGCACCTGGAAGCCGGCTTGACCGTCCAGGAGTTGAACTGGGACGACGATGCCGAGGAAACCCTGCGGGTGGGTATCGAGGAGATCATCGGTGCGGAGTTGGTCGATGAGGATTACGACGACGTCGTCGACGCCGTCATCATGTGGTGGCGCGACGACGACGGCGATCTCGTCGACGGACTCGTTGATGCGATCGGGCCGCTTGCCGACCACGGTGTCATCTGGCTGATGACTCCCAAGCCCGGGCGGCCGGGACATATCGAGTCCGAGGACATCGCCGATGCCGCCCCCACGGCAGGACTCCAGCAGACCAGCACGATCAGCGCCGGATCCGATTGGCAGGGGACTCGCCTGGTTGCGCCGCGCTCCAAGCGCTAGCGTCGAGCGTCGACCGATCCGCACGCCCGGTACGCAAACCCGATAGGCAAAGCCGATAAGCAGACCCGATACGTACGTCACTCGAAAGGATCCGCATGTCTTCCAGCACGGCGCTCGAGGTGGGGACCGTTGCCCCTGATTTCACGCTGCGTAATCAGTTCGGTGAGGACGTCACGCTGTCCTCACTGCGCGGTTCCAAGGTGGTGGTCATGTTCTACCCCTTCGCATTCACCGGCATCTGCACCGGCGAGCTGTGCGAGATCCGGGATCGTCGTGCCCAGTTCGACGCCGACGATGCCGTCGTGGTGAGCATTTCCTGCGATGCACCGCCGACCCTGAAGGCGTTCGCCGAAGCCGAGGGCCTGACCCACACCTTGCTCAGTGATTTCTGGCCGCACGGTGAGGTGTCCCGCGCCTACGGTGCTTTCTGGGAGCAGACCGGATTCGCGACGCGGGCGACCTATGTGCTCGACCGCGACGGCGTGATCCGTTGGTCGGTGGTGAATGGTCCCGGCGAGGCTCGAAGCGCCGACGACTACGCCCACGCACTCGCCGCGATCGACTGATCCCGCTAGCGTCCGCCCGCACCGGTCGACGTCGCGATTTGGATGTCGCGATTGGGACGTCGAGATGCGGGATCGGGCTCTTCGTTGTGGACTGTAGG
>JBMTHB010000330.1:0-2201 GCA_049435845.1 Candidatus Nanopelagicales bacterium
GGCATGCGATCACTCACCACTGGTCGAATCCACGTGGCCGGAGAGCAGGTTCAGTCCGGTCGTGCCCGATCGGCCATCGCCAAGGGAATCGCCCACATCCCCGAGGATCGACTGCACACCGGACTCGCGTCATCGCATTCCGTGGAGGACAATCTGGCGCTGAAGAACTACCGGTCGCGCGATCTGTCGCGATTCCGTCTCCTCCGTCGAAAGCTGATCCGTTCACAAGCAGACGAACTCGTGCGCAACTACGACGTCAAGACGCCGGCGACAACGACGCCGGTTCGCTTGCTGTCGGGAGGCAACGTCCAGAAGGTTCTGCTCGCTCGCGAGTTCTCGTCGTTGCCCAAGGTTCTGATAGCGGCGTCACCCACTCGCGGTCTCGACGTGGGTGCTATCGAGACCGTGCGGACCCGTCTCGTCGAAGCAGCTGAGCAAGGTGTCAGCATCCTCCTCATCAGCGAGGACCTCGACGAGATCATGTCGCTCGCTGACCGCATAGTCGTGATGTACGAGGGACGAATCGTCGACGATGTGGACGCTGGATCGGCCGATCGCCAGCGTCTCGGACTGACGATGGGCGGCGGCACGCTCAGTGGAGCGAAATCATGAGATCACCTGTGCGTTTCGAGCGCCGACTCGAACAGCCCAAGTGGCTCAACTGGGCCATTCCCGTCCTCTCGCTCGTCGCCGCTCTCGTGCTCGGCGCAATCGTTCTGCTCGCCACCGGAAAGAACCCGATCGAGGTGTACGACCGGATCTTCGAGCGCGGTTTCGCCGGTACCCGTGCCCTGTCGGGATCGATCAAGACGGCAACTCCACTTGCCTTCACCGGGCTGTGTGCTGCGGTCGCGTTCCGTATGGGTCTCATCAACATCGGTGGCGAGGGTCAGTTCTACATGGGGGCCGTCGGAGCGACGTGGGCCGGCCTCGCATTCGGCAACGACCTGCCGACCGGAGTGCTCGTGATCGTCATGTCACTCAGCGGCATGCTGTGGGGCGGCTTCTACGCAACGATCGTTGGCGTTCTACGGGCCAAGTTCAATACCAACGAGATCATCACCTCGCTGATGATGAATTACATGGCTGCGATCTTCCTCAACTATCTCATCTACAACTCGACCTCCTACTGGCGCGATCCTAAATCTCGGAACTTCCCAGCGGGTAAGCCCATTCCGAAGCGGGCCGACTGGAACGTCTACGAGATCTTCGGTACCAGAATCCCTCTGTCGTTCCTCATCGCCGTCATGGCTGCGGTGGGCGTGTGGGTTCTCTACAAGCGCACCCGATTCGGATTCGAGGTCGGCGTGATCGCCGACTCGCCAAAAGCCGCTCGCTACGCCGGTATCCGAACCTCGTCGACGATCATCATCGTCTTGGCTCTGTCGGGAGCGTTGGCCGGTCTCGGTGGAGCCGCCGACGTCGGCAACTTCCGCGGGCTACTCGACTCGAAGGGTCTGCAGATGTCGGGATACGGCTACACCGGCATCGTCGTGGCCGCTCTCGCCCGGTTCAACCCGATCTCGACGATCGTCGTCGCAGTGCTGATCGGCGGCCTCACGAACGCCGGTTTCGCACTACAAGGTCCCGACTTCCCGAGTGGTCTCGTCGGGACACTCCAAGGGTTGATCCTCTTCACCGCAGTCGCCGGTGAGGTTCTCGTGAGATACCGGATTCGACGCAATCGCCGCACCGTGGCGGTGGCGGCATGAACAGCAACCTGGTGGTCATCATCGCCGCCTCGGCGATCTTCTACGGCACGCCTCTCTTCTTCGCCGCGCTCGGAGGAATAATCACCGAGCGCAGTGGCGTGCTGAACCTCGGTGTGGAGGGAACCATGTTGCTCGGCGCAGTCACCGGTGCCTGGGCCTCACAGCATATTCCGGGTTCCGCCTGGTTCACCGTTCTCGCTTCGATTTTTATCGGCATGACAGCAGGAGCACTCACGTCCGCACTCCTTGCTTTTTTGTGCGTGACACTTCGAACCAACCAGACGGTGGCCGGTCTCGCCATCACGATCTTCGCGGGTGGAGTGGGTCTGTCGAGTTACTTCGCCAACATCTGGAAAGTCGCCGAAGGTCCAGTCGATCGTCAAATCCGCAAGTTCGACGTCTTGGGTCTCGGCGATTCACCGATCGTCGGTCCGATGATCTTCAACCAGACGATCCTCACGTACGTGTCATGGGTGCTCGTCATCGGGG
>JBMTHB010000331.1:0-2195 GCA_049435845.1 Candidatus Nanopelagicales bacterium
GTGTGGGTGTGCGCGAGCCAGACCCGGCAGATCCACCATCTCGAGGAGTTGCTCGACCCGATCACGTTGTCGCTTCCTGTCCCCGGTCAATCCGAAAGCGATGTTGCCGGCCACATCCAGATGCGGGAACAGTGCACCTTCCTGCGGGACCACGCCGATTCGACGCTTCTCGGGCGGTACGAAGGTGTGCGGACCCGCTACGAGCTCCCCATCCACGACGATCTCACCGCTCGTCGGTCGCAGGTAGCCGGCGATACTGCGCAGCAGCGTGGTCTTGCCCGATCCGCTCGCACCCAAGATGGCCAGGTACTCACGCGCCGGGACGTCGAGGGTCACGCCTCGAACCACGGCGGGTCCGCCGTAGCCGACAACCAGGTCCGTGAGGGACAAGGCGCTCATCGGGCGCTGCCGATGTAGGAGGTTTGGTCCTCGTGCACCGGGCTATCGTGCTCGGTTGCTTCACTCGATCGACCTTCAGGGGCTCGCGCCAGCCACCTACCCATCAGCCACGCGGGGATGGATGCAAGCAGGATCATCGCGAGCGCGTACGGAGCCGCGGATCCGAACGCTTCCACTTCCGTGCGGGTCCACAGTTCGGTGGCAAGTGTGTTGAAGCCGGTAGGTCGCAGCATCAAAGTGGCGGGAAGTTCCTTCATCGCAGTCAGCAGCACCAGCAGAGTCCCGGCGGCGATACCGGGCCAGGCGAGTCGTCCGGTGGTGGTGAACCACGCGCGGAGCGGTCCTCGTCCCAAACTGCGGGCCGTGGACTCCAGCACGGGTGGAACGGCGGCGATCGAGGTTCGGGAAGCACCGATCGCCTTGGGAAGGAACAACACCGCGTAAGCGAAGGCCAGTGTCACCACGGTCTGGTACGCGCCTGGAAGTACCGCCAACGTCAAGAACACCAGGGACAGGCCCACCACCACTCCGGGCAGAGCATGACCGAGGAAGGCAGCGCCTTCGATACCGCGAACGAGCCGGGTCGTGTAGCGAGCGGCGAGGATGGCGATGGGCAGTGCCAGTGCGATCGCTATCGCTGCGCCGATGGCCGATGCCGATACCGAGCCCGCTACCGCTCCCGCCAACTCCGCGAGGTCGAAACCGGTCCGTCTGCTTTCCATCAAACGGAGTGTCAGCGACCACGCTGGAACGCCCAGGGCGAGGGCACTCACCCCGGTCAACCAGGCCAGACCCGCGGCCCTCGTGCCCGGACTCAGCGTTTGCCGGGGGGCCGGCCGGGCGGTCCCGGATCCGACGCGCCACCGCTGCGCGCGTCCGCGTACCCGTGCCTCGACGATCACCATCAGGAGAGCCAAGGCCACCAACAACAAGGACAGCACCGCGGCACTGGTGCGGTCGAAGGACGCGCGGTAGGCGGTGTAGATGACGCGGGTGAACGCGTCCACTCGGAAGATCGCGACGGTGCCGAACTCACTGAGCGTGTAGAGACCGGCAAGGAGTAAACCGGCAGCAGCTGCCGGCCAAGCCATGGGAATCGTCACTCGCCATGCTGTCGCAACCGGACCCAGGCCCAAGGATCGAGCCGCCTCCTCGTGTCCGGCGTCGAGAGTGCGCAGAACCGCCGTCAACGGAATCGCCACGTAGGGATAGGACGCGAGCGACATCACCAATATGACGGCCCAAATGCCGGACATCCCGGGGAATTCGGCAATCCACGCATAGGCCATGACATACGACGGCACCGCCAACGGCAGTGCCGCAAGCACGAGGAACAGTGGACGGCCGGGGATCGACGTGCGAGCGAGCAGCCACGCCGTGGGTACCGACAGCACGAGACAACCGATGATGACTCCGACCACGAGGGTCAAGCTGATGAGCGTGGTGTCGAGCGTGCGCTCGCGCCACAGCGAGGACAGGATCGACGACCAACCGGCATCGAGCGTCCTCACCAGCAGATAGAGCAATGGAATAGCGGTGACAACGACGGCAACCGCCGCCGCTCCTACGAGGAGCGACGGCGGTCGTAGTCGTCGAGTCGAGCCGCCGTGCAGTGCGAACCTCCTATGTCAGTCCGACATCTTGCAACATCTGCAACGTTCCGGGCAGATCCTCCAGTTCGGCGAGCGGAACGTCCGGACCCTGCACCTGCTCGATCGCCGGCACCCCCGAGGGGCCCGCGACTCCCGGGGTGAGGGGGTACTCGTAGGTGTTCTCCACGAACCACTGCTGGATGG
>JBMTHB010000332.1:0-2191 GCA_049435845.1 Candidatus Nanopelagicales bacterium
CGCAACTAGCGATCCCGCTGTGGCCGCTCACGCGCTCGCCACTGGGCATCTCGCGGTGATCCCCACCGAAACCGTCTACGGGCTGGGCGCGGTTGCGGATAACGCGCCGGCAGTCGCCCGAGTGTTCGCGATCAAGGGCCGACCGGTCGACCATCCACTCATTGCGCACGTCGCGAGCGCCGAAGCAGCCCACGAGTGGGCGGCGCGGATTCCCGAATACGCCACTGAACTGATGGCGCGGTTCTGGCCGGGCCCGATGACGTTGGTCTTCAAGCGATCTGACCGCGCCGCCGACTATCTGACCGGGGGGCAAGACAGTGTGGCCGTGCGCGTCCCGGGCTCACCGGTTGCCCGGGAGGTGCTTCGGGAACTTGCGGTTGTGACAGGTGATCCCGCGGTAGCTATCGCGGCCCCGAGCGCCAACCGTTTCGGTCGGGTGAGTCCCACCACCGCCCAGCATGCAGCCGAGGAACTAGGCGAACTGCTGCATGATTCGGACGTCCTGCTCGATGCGGGGCCCTGCGTGGTGGGTGTGGAATCGACGATCGTCGACTGCACGGGGGACCGACCGGTGATCCTGCGGCCGGGCAAGGTCAGCGCAGAGGACGTGACCGATGCCACCGGACTGGAACTCGGCGAGCGATCGGATGTCCGAGCGCCGGGCACCCTCGCAGCGCACTATTCCCCGCGGGCCCGCGTCAGTGTCGTCGCTCCTAGCAACACTCAAGACGTCCTGAGCGACTCGCCCACGGGTCTGATCGCCCTTGCTGTCGAGCCCACACCCACGGGTGCGGTTCGGCTATGCGCGCCGCACAGCATCGAGGAGTACGCCGCGTGCCTGTACCGCGCACTGCGAGAGGCCGATGCCCTCCAGCTCGAACACGTGATCGCCGTGCCACCCACGGGCGCGGGGCTCGCAGAGGCAATCCGCGATCGTCTGCAACGGGCTGCGACCGGCTGACCTAACGCGGTGGTAGGCGCGTCGCTGCGTCCAGCCTGATGGTCTCGCCGTTGAGATAGGCGTTTTCCGCGATCGACTGCACCAGGTGCGCGAACTCATCGGCGGTCCCGAGTCGCTTCGGGAACACCGTCGTCTTGATCAGATGTTCCTTCAGTTCTTGACCACCGACGGCGTCGTAAATGGGAGTGTCCATCAGTCCGGGTGCGATCGTCATCACTCGGACACCCACCGGTGCTAGATCTCGGGACATGGGCAGAGTCATCCCAACCACTCCGCCCTTACTCGCGCTGTAGGCGACCTGCCCGACTTGCCCGTCGTACGCGGCAAGCGAAGCGGTCATCACGATCGCTCCTCGCTCACCGGACTCCCCCGGTTCGTTTCTGCTCATCAGACTCGCGGCCTGACGAGCGAAGTCGAATGACCCAATCAGGTTGATCTCGATGACGCGCCGATAGGCGTCGAGGTCAGCGGGTGATCCGTCCTTCGCCAGCGTTCGCTCGGCCCAGCCGATTCCCGCGCAGGCAACGGCCAGATGCAGAGCACCGAAAGTCGACTCGATCTGGGAGATGGCCGACGAGACATCGTCACCGTTGCGAACGTCGCAGTGCGCGAACATCGCCGACGACCCGAGTTCCTTCGCCAGGTCTTTACCCAGCGCATCGTTGACGTCGAGGATCGCGACCCCGCGGGCTCCCTGGGCCATGGCGCGCCGTACGACGGCGGCACCTAGACCCGACGCCCCGCCGGTGACCGCAACTACCGAATCCTGAATGCGCATGTCCCCATCCTTGCCTATCGGGATCTATCCGTAGCCGAGTTCATGGAGTCTTGCCTCACCGATGCCGAAATGGTGGGCAATCTCGTGAACCACGGTGATCCGAACCTGCTCGACCACCTCGTCACGGTCCTTGCATCGGCGCTTGATGGGCGTTCGGAAGATCGTGATGCGGTCGGGCAGATGCCCGGAGTAGTAGTGGCCGCGACTCGTGAGCGGCACCCCCTCGTAAAGCCCGAGAAGGCGAGGTCGCCCCGGCTTCTGGTCTTCCACGAACACGGCGACGTTGTCCATCAAGCGGGCCAACTCCGGCGGCAAAGTGTCCAGCGCCTCGGACACGAGGCCATCGAACTCGTCCGGTTCGAGTTCCACCATGCACCCATCATCACGCTCCCGATCAGCCTCACCACCCAGGTACCCCCGCCCACTCGGCTCTGCCCTATGCTTTCTCGGTC
>JBMTHB010000333.1:0-2171 GCA_049435845.1 Candidatus Nanopelagicales bacterium
CGTCGCGGTAGGAGTCGGATTCGACGAGTCGACCGGTCGCCTCGGAGGCCGCTTGGCCCATCGTCACGACGTGGAACGCGACTACGTCGAAATCGTCGGGATCCGATGTTCCTGGATGCGGCTTGTAGAAGTCGGCGATGCACAGCCTGCGGTCTCGTCGTTGGCGCGGGAAGGGGAAGCGCATGCGATCCTGACCGGCATTGGGACCCTCGTGCCACACGATCACCAGGTCGTTGCCATCGGAGTAGCACGGGAAGTAGCCGTAGACCACGGCCGGCTCGATCATGCCTTCGGTCTTGATCCGATCCAGCCAGGAGCGCAACCGCGGGCGACCTTCGGATTCGACGAGTTGGGCATAGTCCGGACCGTCGCCACGGCTGGACTTAAGTCCCCATTGACCCATGAACAGAGCGCGTTCGTCGATGTAGGGGGAGTAGTCGGCGAGCGCGATGCCGCGCACGATGCGCGATCCCCAGAACGGGACTGGGGGAACGGGAGCGTCGAGGGCGACATCGGATCGCGTGGTGTCCGCCGCTTGTTCGGTGGATTCCTCGCGCGGCTTGGCCTCGACGCGGCGTTTGCGCAGTTCCGGTAGTGCGGCCCCTTCCTCGCCGCGCTTGACCGCCATGAAGGCATCCATGAGTCGCAGGCCCTCGAAGGCGTCCTTGGCGTAACGGACGTGACCGTCGTAGATCTCCGCGAGATCGTTCTCCACGTAGGCGCGGGTGAGCGCGGCACCTCCGAGGATGACTGGGAAGCGCTCGGCAAGATCCCGAGCATTCATCTCCTCGAGGTTCTCCTTCATGATCACCGTGCTCTTCACCAGCAGACCGCTCATACCGATGACGTCGGCGTTGCTCTCCTCGGCAGCGGTGATGATCGCGTTCACCGGCTGCTTGATGCCGATGTTGACCACGGAGTAGCCGTTGTTGGTCAAGATGATGTCGACCAGGTTCTTGCCGATGTCGTGGACGTCACCCTTGACGGTTGCCAGCACGATGGTGCCCTTGCCGCTTTCGTCCATCTTCTCCATGTGTGGCTCGAGATGCGCGACCGCGAGCTTCATCACCTCGGCGCTTTGCAGCACGAACGGCAACTGCATCTCACCGGATGCGAACAGATCGCCGACCACCTTCATGCCGGCGAGCAGATGATCGTTGATGATGTCGAGGGCTGGCTTTTCCTGGAGTGCCTCGTCGAGGTCCCGGGTCAGGCCCGATCGCTCGCCGTCGATGATGTAGCGCTCGAGCCGGTCGAACAGCGGCATCGCTGCGAGGGCCTCGGCTTTGCTGGCCCGCAGGTTCGTGACCTCGACCCCCTCGAACAGTTCCAGGAACTTCTGCAGGGGGTCGTAGGTGACGTTGCCGTCGGCGTCGAACTCACGACGGTCGTAGACCAGGTCCAAGGCGACCCTGCGCTGGTCCTCATCGATGCTGGCCATCGGCAGGATCTTCGATGCATGCACGATCGCCGAACTCAATCCCGCCTCTACCGCTTCGTGCAAGAACACCGAGTTGAGTACCTGTCGGGCAGCGGGGTTCAACCCGAAGGACACGTTCGATACACCGAGGGTGGTCTGCACCCCGGGGTATTTCGTGGTGATGTCGCGGATCGCCTCGATGGTCTCGATCGCGTCCTTACGGGTTTCCTCCTGACCGGTGGCGATCGGGAAGGTGAGCGCATCGACGAAGATGTCCTCCACCGACATGCCCCACTCACCGGTGAGCTGATCGATCAGGCGCGAAGCCACCCGCACCTTCCACTCACGGGTGCGTGCCTGACCTTCTTCGTCGATCGTCAGAGCGACGACACCGGCTCCGTGCTCCATGACCATGGGCATGATGCGGCGCATCCGGGAGTCCGGGCCGTCTCCGTCTTCGTAATTGACCGAGTTGATCAAGGCCCGTCCACCGAGTTGCTCGAGCCCGGCTTGCAGCACTGCCGGTTCGGTGGAGTCCAACACGATCGGGAGGGTGGAGGCGGTGGCCAGTCGCCCGGCGAGTTCGCGCATGTCCGCCACTCCGTCGCGGCCTACGTAGTCGATGCACAGATCGAGTAAGTGCGCACCGTCGCTGATCTGATCGCGGGCAATCTCCAGGCAGTCCTCCCAGCGTTCCTCGAGCATCGCCTCGCGGAACGCCTTCGAGCCGTTGGCGTTGGTGCGCTCACCT
>JBMTHB010000334.1:0-2165 GCA_049435845.1 Candidatus Nanopelagicales bacterium
GTCCTGGAAGGGACGGCTCGAACCGATGGGCTTCGAGGAAGAGTTGGTGGATCTGGCAGCCCCGCCGGAGGGCACAGGTGCCGAAGATGCAGCGGCTGAAGAGGACGCGGGTGCCTTCTGGAAGGAGTTCATCCGCGAAACGTCGCCGGAGTTCCGCAAGCCGACGATCGAGCAGTTGACCACGTTCATCCAGCCGACATTCCAAGCGTTGATCGATGGCGCGGTGTACAGCGAGCCGCGCCTGCGGGAGATCGTGGAGAAGGTCAAGCCCGATGTGATCGTCGAGGACAACGTGGTGTGCTTCCCGGCGACCGTCACCGCGGATGCGCCGTTCGTGCGGATCGTCTCGTGCAATCCGCTCGAGGTGAAGGGCTCCGGTGTGGCGCCCACGTTTTCCGGGTACCCGCAGGAGGACTCCTCCGGATGGGCTGCGTTCCGCGCGGAGTACGAGAAGACGCACCGGGCGATGTGGCAGACGTTCAACGAGTTCGTGGTCTCCTCCGGCGCCCCGCCGTTGCCGGACCTGGAGTTCATCCACTCCTCGGATAAGGCGAACTTGTACGTGTATCCGGCCGAGGCCGATTACGTGGCCGAGCGTCCACTGGATTCGACCTGGACACGCATGGATTCATCGGTGCGCACCACCGACGAGGAGTACGTGGTGCCCGCCTCGGTCGCAGAGCGCCCCGAAGGATCGGCTCTCATCTATCTGTCGCTCGGATCGCTGGGTAGCGCCGATGTTGACCTGATGAAGCGCTTGATCGACGTGCTCGGGCGCACCCCGCACCGATACATCGTGTCCAAGGGCCCGCAGCACACGGAGTACGAGCTTGCCGACAACATGGTCGGTGCGGAGTTCGTGCCGCAAACCAAGATCATCCCCCAGGTGGACCTGGTAATCACCCACGGTGGCAACAACACCACCACCGAATCCCTGCACTTCGGCAAGCCGATGATCCTGCTACCGCTGTTCTGGGACCAATACGACAACGCGCAACGCATGGACGAACTGGGCTTCGGCAAGCGACTGGCCACCTACGCCTTCACCGATCAGGACATGTTCGACGCGCTCGACTCGCTTCTGGGCGATGCGGAGTTGCGTGCGCGGATGGCGGCGATGAGCGAGGCGATCCAGGCACGTGATGGCCTAACCGTCGGCGCCGACATGATCGAGCGAGTGGCCCGCGAGTACGCGGACTCCCGGTGATCACTCGTTCGCTGGCCTCGGGGTGATCCGGACCATTCCTGACGTGACGAGGTGATCGACCCACAGACCCGCGCGGCCGTCGAGGCTGTGCCCGTGGCATCGCTGCTACCCCCGCGCGCGCAGTCACGAGTCGAATCCCTCGACGGCCGCGTGGCCATTCTCGACGCCTTGGACCTCGGCGCAACCGCGGATGGTGACCGTGCGTGCGTAGCGGTGGTGCGAGTGCTCGGTTCGCCTGAGCACCGGGACGTGGTGGTTCCCGGCCGGATGCACGAAGGACAATTCGTGCGCGATGCCGGGGTGGCGCGCTATCTGCGATCTCAGGAATCGGCTGCCTTCACCGTGGAGATCATCGGTAGCGGCATACCCGCAGGACATGCACGCGAGATCGACGTGGACCAGAGCAACGATTCGGTGATCGTCGGCGACGACGCGTCGGCCGTGATGGTCAAGTGGCAACTAGATGCAGTGCCGTCGCCGGCACCAAGTCGGCTGAGATCCCTGATGGGTACCGACCTGACACCGCCCTTGCGCGGGGTGGTGCGGTGGCGCGACGCCGCTGGCGTGGAACGAACCCTCATGACGGCCGCCGACTATCTGCCCGGCGCCGACGATGGTTGGACCTGGGCGGTGGAATTGGTCAGGTCCCACGCACGCGGCGAGCGGGTCGATGCCATCGAGCCCTTCGCGGTGCTCGGCGAGATGACCGCGCGCATGCACCTGGCATTCGCCGGTAGTGGTGTGGAGTCCTGGGACGGCGCAGCGCTGTCGCGACTGCACGACTCCTGCCGCGCCCACTTGGACGAGGCACTGCGATTGATCGACGGTGATGAGGGAGACCGGTTGCGGGCGCGCGCCGATCGCATCGCCGCCCGGATGGATGCGCTGGCCGAGATCAACTCCACACCCGTGATCGACATCCACGGAGATTTCCATATCGGTCAGGTGCTGCGCTGGT
>JBMTHB010000335.1:0-2156 GCA_049435845.1 Candidatus Nanopelagicales bacterium
CGTTCGGCCCGCATGTCTGCTTTGCGCACAATCGGGCCGGCTTGGATCGATGTGTGGATCTCGTCACCCGTGCGGTCAAGGAACCCCGTGTTGATGAAGGCCACTCGCCCTGCTGCAGCTCGGATGCATTCGGCCAGGTTCAAAGTTGTGCGGCGCTCTTCATCCATGATGCCGAGCTTCACCGTTTCTGGTGCGAGACCGAGGAGGCGTTCGACACGGTCGAACAATTCACACGCAAAGGCGACCTCGTCGGGCCCGTGCATCTTCGGCTTTACCACGTACACCGAGCCGGTCACTGGCAACGCGCAGGCAACGGTCATGACCGCATCGAGGATGCCTTCGGGGATCTCCGCACCGTCGCTGGTCCGTACAGCGGGGGTTGTCATCAAATGCCCGACATTGCGAACGAGCATCACCGAGCGTCCCGGGAGTGTGACCTCTGCGCCATCGGGTGCGCGCAGTGTGCGATCCGGTGCCATCGTCCGGGTGAATGTGCTGCCGGCCTTGTCGACATCGGCGGTGAGAGTGCCGCGTTGGAGCCCGTGCCAGTTCCTGTATGCGAGCGCCTTGTCAGCGGCATCGACGCATGCAACCGAATCCTCACAGTCCATGATCACGGTCACGGCCGACTCGAGGATGACGTCGGCGATGCCGGCGGTGTCGGTGGCTCCGACCGAGTGCCCACGGTCGATCCGGATGTCGACGTGGAGACCGTGATGCCGGGTCACGATCGACGACGGCGCATCGGCTGGTCCTGTCCAGCCGATGACGCTCACCGAGTCATCGGTGGTTGTCGTCGATCTGTCTGTGAGCGTGACGACGAGTTGCCCGTCGACGACCGCGTAATGAGTCGACCCGAGGTGTGAGCCTGACGCAAGGGGAATGACGTCGTCGAGGATGCGTCGTGCCTCGGCGATGACGCGCGCTCCCCGCTCGGTGTTGTACGGACCGGGAGGCGGCAGCTCACCGAGCGCGTCGGTGCCGTACAGGGCGTCGTACAGCGAGCCCCAGCGGGCGTTGACCGCGTTGATGGCATACCGAGCGTTCGTCACGGGAACGACGAGTTGTGGCCCGGCCACCGCGGCGATCGCACGGTCGATGCTTTTGGTGTGGATCTCGAATGCGGGGCCTTCGGGCACGAGGTAGCCGATCGACTCGAGGAACGATCGGTATTCGGCCGGGTCGCCGACGCCGTGTTCACGATGCCAGCGGTCGATCGCGGCCTGCATGGTCTGGCGAGTCTCGAGCAACTCGGCGTTGCGCGGCCCGAGGTCGGCGATGATCTCAGCAAGTCCCTCCCAGAATTGGTCGACGCCGATACCGGTCGGGGGGAGGACCTCGTCCTCGACGAGTGCGACGAGTTCGTCGCCGACGATCAGATTCGCTCGCTCGGCCATGTCAGTCCTTCTTGGTGAATCCGTCGAGACGCCCACCGGCGTCGCCCATCGGATAGTGGGTGGCGTATTCGAAGCCCAATCCGTGGCTCAAGCCGAGGTCCTGCTGGTGGTGGTAGAGGTCTTTGTACGCGGCGATCGATTCGGGGCTGTTGGCGGCGACGGTCTCGGCGAGTTCGGCGACAGTGGCATCGAGCTCTGCGAGTGGAACGCAGTGGCTCGCCATTCCGTAGGCGTGGGCGTCGTGTCCGGTGATGGTGCGAGCCGTGTACGAAAGTTCGCGGGCCCGCACCGGGCCGACGGCGCGGATCAAGCGGGCACTCATTCCCCAGGTGGGCCGCAGGCCCCACTTGGCGTGAGTGTCGCCGAGTTTCGCTTCGGCGGCCACAACCATGAGGTCGCACGCAAGGGCGAGTTCGAGAGCGCCGGTGAAACAGAAGCCGTTGACCTTGGCGATGGTGAGCTTCGGCATTGTCGACAACAGGTCGCAGGCCCGGCGTGCCGGGTTGTTGAGTGCTCCCGACACATCGCCGCCGGCAGGCGGATCATCGGCGAGTGCTTTGAGGTCAACACCGGCGGAGAACGCTCGGCCGGTTCCGGTCAGGACGACCACTCGAACGGCTTCGTCACCGGCGGCATCGGCGAGAGCCGAGGCGAGTTCGTCGAGGAGCGCTGGTGTCAGCGCGTTGAGTGCCTCGGGCCGGTCGAGGGTGAGGGTGCGTACGGCAGACTCGGTGTTGACGATGATCCCCATCCCCTCAG
>JBMTHB010000336.1:0-2155 GCA_049435845.1 Candidatus Nanopelagicales bacterium
ATCTCGCCGAACCGCTGGCCACCGAACTGGGCCTTCCCGCCCAGCGGCTGCTGGGTGATCATCGAGTACGGGCCCGTGGAGCGCGCGTGGATCTTGTCGTCGACCAAGTGCAGCAACTTCAGGATGTACATGTAGCCGACTGCGATCTCACCAGGGATCGGTTCACCGCTACGGCCGTCGAACAACTTGGCCTTGCCGTTGCCGTTGACCAGTGAGATGCCATCCGCGGTAGGTCTCGTCGATTCCAAGATCGCGGAGAGTTCCTCTTCGCGTGCACCGTCGAAGACCGGAGTCGCAACGCGCGACCGCGGCTCGACCGCGAGCACTTCCTCGGGCAGGTTCGCTGCACGCGGATCGGTCGGATCGACCTGCCAACCAGTAGCGGCGGCCCATCCCAAGTGCGTTTCGAGTACCTGACCGACGTTCATGCGGCCGGGCACACCGAGCGGGTTGAGCACGATGTCCACCGGAGTGCCATCGGTCAGGAACGGCATGTCCTCGACCGGAAGGATCTTCGCGATGACGCCCTTGTTGCCGTGGCGCCCGGCGAGCTTGTCGCCCTCGGTGATCTTGCGCTTCTGCGCGATGTACACGCGCACGAGGCGGTTCACGCCTGGGGGAAGCTCATCGCCCTCGTCGATGTCGAACACCCGGACGCCGATGATCTTGCCGGACTCACCGTGCGGAACCTTCAACGATGTGTCGCGCACCTCGCGCGCCTTCTCACCAAAGATCGCACGAAGCAACCGCTCCTCGGGGGTGAGTTCGGTCTCGCCCTTCGGCGTGACCTTGCCCACCAGGATGTCGCCGGGCACGACGTCAGCGCCGATGCGGATGATGCCGCGCTCGTCGAGATCGGCGAGCACCTCCTCCGACACGTTCGGGATGTCCCGGGTGATCTCTTCAGGGCCCAGCTTGGTGTCGCGGGCGTCGATCTCGTGCTCTTCGATGTGGATGCTGGACAGGACGTCGTCCTGCACGAGGCGCTGGGACAAGATGATGGCGTCCTCGTAGTTGTGACCCTCCCAGGGCATGAACGCCACGAGCAGGTTCTTGCCGAGTGCAAGTTCGCCGAGGTCGGTCGACGGTCCGTCGGCGAGCACCTGACCGACCTCCACACGATCGCCTTCCTTGACGATCGGGCGTTGGTTGATGCACGTGCCCTGATTCGACCGCGTGAACTTGTCCAGTGCGTAGGTGGTGTAGTCGCCACCGTCTTCGGCGACCGTGATCAGCTCCGAGGACACCTCGGTGACCACGCCCGGCTTGGTCGCTAGGACCATGTCCCCTGCGTCGTACGCGGCACGGAACTCCATGCCCGTACCGACTAGAGGGGCCTCGGCGCGCAGCAACGGCACCGCCTGGCGCTGCATGTTCGAGCCCATGAGCGCACGGTTGGCGTCGTCGTGCTCCAAGAACGGGATCATCGCGGTGGCGACCGACCACAGTTGACGTGGTGACACGTCCATGTAGTCGACTTCGGTTGGCTTGACGTACTCGACCTCGCCACCCTTACGGCGAACTAGGACGCGGTCCTCGGTCATGGTGCCGTTGTCGGAAATGGGTGTATTGGCCTGTGCCACGACGAAGCGATCCTCTTCATCCGCGGTCATGTAGTCAACCTGGTCGGTGACCTTGCCATTCACCACCTTGCGATAGGGAGTCTCGACGAAACCGAACGGGCTGATGCGGCCGTAGGTTGCGAGTGAACCGATCAGGCCGATGTTCGGGCCTTCCGGGGTCTCGATGGGGCACATGCGTCCGTAGTGAGATGGGTGCACGTCGCGCACCTCGAAGCCTGCGCGTTCGCGGGACAGACCACCAGGGCCCAAGGCCGACAGACGACGCTTGTGCGTCAAGCCGGCGAGTGGATTGGTCTGGTCCATGAACTGCGAGAGCTGGCTGGTGCCGAAGAACTCCTTGATCGCCGCCACCACTGGGCGGATGTTGATCAAGGTCTGCGGCGTGATCGCCTCGACGTCCTGGGTGGTCATGCGCTCGCGTACGACGCGCTCCATGCGGGACAGACCAGTACGGATCTGATTCTGGATCAGCTCACCCACGGTGCGCAGGCGACGGTTGCCGAAGTGGTCGATGTCGTCGGTCTCAACGACGACCTCGCCACGCGGACCCTCCATGGTGGGCAGCTCGGAGT
>JBMTHB010000337.1:0-2128 GCA_049435845.1 Candidatus Nanopelagicales bacterium
GCAGCCACGATGGACTGGATGGAGCAGGAGCAAGAGCGCGGTATCACCATCACCTCGGCGGCCACACCTGCGAGTGGAAGGGCTACACGATCAACATCATCGATACGCCCGGTCACGTGGACTTCACCGTCGAAGTCGAGCGTTCGCTCCGCGTTCTCGACGGTGCCGTCGCCGTGTTCGATGGAGTCGCGGGTGTCGAACCGCAGTCCGAGACAGTGTGGCGCCAAGCTGACCGTTACGGCGTTCCGCGCATGTGCTTCGTCAACAAGCTCGACCGCACCGGTGCCAACTTCTACATGTGCGTCGACATGATCGTCTCGCGCCTCAATGCCGTTCCACTCGTCCTGCAGTTGCCGATCGGTAACGAAGCAGACTTCATCGGCGTCGTAGACCTGGTCGGCATGCGCGCGCTCACCTGGCGTGGGGAAACCCAGAAGGGTGAGGACTACGAGATCGAGGAGATCCCTGCCGACCTCCAGGCCAAGGCCGAGGAATGGCGCGAGAAACTCCTGGAAACCCTGGCGGAGAACGACGACGCGGTCATGGAGAAGTTCCTCGAGGGTGAGGAAATGAGCGTCGAGGAGATCCAGGCAGGTATCCGTCGCGCGACCCTCGCTGCGAAGGTCACCCCGGTGCTCACCGGCACTGCCTTCAAGAACAAGGGCGTGCAGCCGATGCTCGATGCCGTTGTGGCGTACCTGCCCTCACCCCTGGACATCGACGCCATCGAGGGCCACAAGATGGGCGACGAGGAGGAAGTCTTGCTGCGCAAGCCCAGCGAGGACGAGCCCTTCAGTGGACTGGCATTCAAGATCATGTCCGATCCTCACCTGGGCAAGTTGACCTACGTGCGCATCTACTCCGGCTCCCTCCAGACCGGCACCCAGGTGCTGAACAGCACCAAGGACCGCAAGGAGCGCATCGGCAAGATCTACCGGATGCACGCCAACAAGCGTGAAGAGATCGAGTCGACTGGCGCCGGCGACATCGTCGCTGTCATGGGCCTGAAGGACACCACGACCGGAGACACTCTGTGCGATCCGGCTAAGCCCGTCGTACTCGAATCCATGACCTTCCCCGAGCCGGTCATTTCGGTCGCCATCGAACCTAAGACCAAGTCCGATCAGGAGAAGCTCGGTACCGCCATCCAGCGGTTGGCCGAAGAGGATCCGACCTTCCGGGTCAGCACCAACGAGGAGACCGGCCAGACCATCATCGAAGGTATGGGCGAACTCCATCTCGAGGTGCTCGTCGATCGAATGAAGCGTGAGTTCAAGGTCGAGGCGAATGTCGGCAAACCGCAGGTGGCATACCGCGAGACCCTCACCAAGCCGGTCGAGAAGGTCGAGTACACGCACAAGAAGCAGACCGGTGGCTCCGGACAGTTCGGCCGCGTGATCATCTCGGTCGAGCCGAACACCGAAGAAGGTGGCGGCTACCTGTTCGAGAACAAGGTGACCGGTGGGCGCATTCCCAGGGAGTACATCCCCTCGGTCGACGCCGGATGCCAGGAGGCCATGCAAAACGGCATCCTCGCCGGTTACCCGATGGTCGACGTCAAAGTCACGCTCCTCGACGGTGCGTACCACGACGTCGACTCCTCCGAGCTCGCCTTCAAGATCGCCGGATCGATGGCGTTCAAGGAGGCGGCGGGCCGTGCCAAGCCGGCGCTGCTCGAACCGATGATGGCCGTCGAAGTCGTCACCCCCGAAGACTTCATGGGCGACGTCATCGGCGACCTCAACTCACGCCGCGGTCAGGTGCAGGCGATGGACGAGCGCTCCGGCGCCCGGGTCGTCAAGGCGCTCGTGCCGCTGTCGGAGATGTTCGGCTACGTGGGCGACCTTCGCTCTCGCACGCAGGGCCGAGCCAGCTACAGCATGGAATTCGACTCCTACGCCCAGGTCCCCCAGGCCGTGGCGACGGAGATCATCGCGAAGGCTCGCGGCGAATAGTCGCGGATCACAAAACACAAAAGAAGAACAAACCGCACCGAACCGATCCGCGCAACGCCGGACGGCACAAGACAAGGGAGAACGCACGTGGCCAAGGCCAAGTTCGAGCGGACCAAGCCGCATATCAACATCGGCACCATCGGTCATATCGACCATGGCAAGACGACGCTGAC
>JBMTHB010000338.1:0-2121 GCA_049435845.1 Candidatus Nanopelagicales bacterium
TCTGGGTCGCCATCACTCGTCACCCCCCGAGACGTCACGACCGCCAGTGATGTACTCGACCACCTCGGCCGAAGTTGTTTCCGAGGCGCGAAGCCGTACGATCATTGTCCCGAGGTACAGCACGTAGATGTAGTCCGCGACCTTGAAGACGTCCTGCAGGTTGTGGGAGATGATCACCACGCCAAGGCCCTGGTCGGCTAGTCGCCTGACCAGATTCAGAACCTGCTCGGTCTGCGCGACACCTAGAGCGGCCGTGGGCTCGTCGAGGATGACGACCTTGTTGTTCCACAGGACCGCCCGCGCGATCGCGACCGTCTGACGCTGACCACCGGACAGGCTCGCCACCTTCTGCCGGAGCGACTTGACGGTGCGCACCGATAAGGACTTGAGGGTCTCTCCGGCTCGCGACTCCATGTCGGCCTCGTCGAGCGCGACCCCATTCTTCAATTCCCTGCCCAGGAACATGTTCTGGACGATGTCCAGGTTGTCGCAGAGTGCGAGATCTTGGTACACGACTTCGATACCTAGTTCAGCCGCGTGACGTGGATCGGTCAGTTGTACGGTGGCGCCCTCGAAGGTGATCGAGCCCCCATCGAACGGTTGGATCCCGGCGATTCCCTTTATCAGGGTGCTCTTGCCGGCTCCGTTGTCACCCACGAGGGCGGTGACCTGGCCTGGCTCTATCGCGAAGTCGACACCTTTGAGGACATCAACGGGGCCGAAGCTCTTCGTCACCCCCGAGACTTCCAAGATCGAACTCATTCAGACTCCCTCACCTGCGAGTTCCTCCCACCTATGAGCAAGGGTGGGGGGGGCCCTGACCCCCCCCACCCTGCCCTATTTCAGGCTGTGCCGACTACTGGATTCCCAGTTCGGTACACACGGCAGCCACGTCGTCGACGCAGAGCTCGGCGGCGGTGAAGCCTGCCGTGCCGGCATCGAGAACCGACTGCACGTTCTCGGCGTACACAATGACCGGCTCGGAGTACTTAGCCGGAACCGAAACGCCGTTCACGTCGACCGTGGCGGGAACCGAGGGGCTCTCGCCATTGAGCAGTGCGATCGCCAACTCCGAAGCGTCAGCAGCCTCAAGTGCGGTGTTCTTGAACACCGACATGCACTGCTTGCCCAGCAGGACGTTCTGCAGACCCGACAAGGTGGCGTCCTGTCCCGTGGTGGGAATGGTGACGCCGTTCTTGTCGTTGATCGCGATCGCCGCGCCACCCAGGCCGTCGTTGGCAGCCAGAATGCCGTTGATGTTGCCACCGAGGTCGGTGAACATCTGCTCGTAGATCACGCCACCTTGCTGGTTATCCCAGTCCGGAACAGACTCGTCCTTCACCGGGGTGATACCAGCGGCCGCGAGGGTGGTCTCGTAGCCCTCCTTGAACATGGCGGCGTTGCCGTCGGTGGGCGATCCGTTGAGGAAGACCACCTGAGCCGAGGCAGCGTCGACGCCGTTGTCGGCGAGGCACTTCAAAAGACCTTCACCCTGGAGCTGACCGACCTTCACATTGTCGAAGGAGACGTAGTAGTCAGCCGGGGCGAACGGACGGTCGTACGCGATGACCGGGATGCCCTGCGCCTTGGCCTTCTCCGCCACGGTGGCGCCGGAGCCGTTGAGGTCGACGAGGACCATCACACCGCAACCGCCAGCGAGCATCTGGTCGCCGATGGTGAGGTACTGGTTGGTGTCGCCCTGGGCGTTCTGGATGTCGGTCTCGAAGCCGGCGCCCTCGAGCGCTGCCTGGATGGCCGGACGGTCCTGGTTCTCCCAGCGATCGGAGGACTGGCTATCGGGCAGGATGACGCAGCCCTTGCCACTTGCGCCAGCTTCGGCGGCTTCCTCCACTGCCTCTTCGGCGGCGGTCTCCGCTGCCGTCTCAGCGGCAGTCTCGGCCGCTGTCTCTTCTGTGGCCGAATCGCCCGAGCTGCACGCGGACAGCACGAGTGCTGCGGCGGCTACGCCCGCAACAACTCCATACAGTTTCTTGGACATGTAGTGGTTCTTCCTTCCCCCGCAGATTGTCTGCGTCGGTTAGAGGTGATTCCGCCGGAAACATCGACCTAGGTGGACGGGCCCCGGACGGATCGGGCGGGCTCAATCGCACCTGCCCGATA
>JBMTHB010000339.1:0-2120 GCA_049435845.1 Candidatus Nanopelagicales bacterium
GAGCCAGTTGTCGACGATCATGACGAGCATGTAGACGATGGCCATGACTCCCGCGAGCAAGGCCGGCGTGAGGGTCAACGAGAAAGTCGACGCGACCACTGACGCGAGTTCCGTCCGTTGGCCAAGGTCGCCCGCTGAGCGTTGCGAATAGAAGCGCATCGGAAGTCTGAGAACGTGCTCAGTGATGCGCATCCCCAGCCTGGCGGAAAATGCCACGTTGAAGCGCGCGATGACGCCTCGCTGCAGTCGCACGAGCCACCACGACAAGAGGATGGCGATCACCGTCCAGAGCATGATGGTGGCCGCCGGCTGTCGATTACCTTCGATGACGACCGTGTTGGTGAAGATCGACACCATCGCAGGAACGATCAACGTGGGGATGAGCAGCAGAAGCCCTGCCATCACGGCCAGAGCGACAGCGTCCCACATGCCGGTCAGTAGTGGAGCAAGCGTGCGCACCATGCTGGGCTTGCTGCCTCGACGCACGAACTCATCCGTAGGCTCAAATTGCAGGACCACCCCGGTCATGCTCCGGTCGACCTCTGCCCATGGCACCAGTCGCGGACCAGAGGCCGGATCGTTGATCTCGAGTCCATTGTGGCGAGTGCCGGTCAGGACCACGAAGTGATTGAAGTTCCAGAACATGATCGCCGGAAGGCTGACCTTCTCCAAGTCCTCGACGTCATATGAGTGCGCCGTGACCTTCAATCCGTAACGCTGCGCTGCCAGGGCCAGATTCCGAGCGTTCGAGCCATCTCGGCTCACCGCGCACGCTGTCCTTAGGTCCTCCAGCGGGATCCAGGACCCATAGGCGGCGAGCACCATGGCGAGCGACGCCGCGCCGCACTCCACGGCTTCCATCTGCAGGATGGACGGGACCTTCACCTGCCGCTTGGACAGGCGGACGTCTAGTTCTTCGAGGGCGTCGGGTGCGGCGGTCATCGATCGGTCCCGAGGATCACCTTGATCGGAGTGGTGCTCCTGATAGTCACGGTGGCGGTGGCCGCCGTGCCACCTTGGAGCGTGCGCTCAGGGCCAGAGCCAGCAGTCCAAGCGAAGCCCGACGGAGTGTCGGCGGCCTGAGGGTCGATCGTGACGAGCACCGCCGGTTCCATGGAGGCTCCCAGAACGTTGCCGGTCGCCGTTGCGATGCGCTTCATGAACGTCGGATCGACGGGCAGATCAGTGCGCGACAGCACCACGCCCGGTATCACGCCATACGCGCCCGCAGGCGCCGAATCGGGCACGATGCTGGCGGACATCCCTGGGCGGATCGCATCAGCCTGGCTGACGGGGATGAGTGCTTGCACGACGACGGGAGCGTCGCGTTGGATGACCATCAGGACGTCGAGGCCTTCGAAGATGGCACCGGGCTCCGTACCGACTACCGACGCCGCAGTCCCGTCGATGGGTGCCCTCAGGACTAGCACCCGCCCGTCCGCTGTAACTCCTGTGAACAGTTCCTGCCCCATCCTCACGCGATCCCCATCGCGAACCTTCAACTTGATAATCGTGATAGACGTGCTTGCCTGAATGGGAACGCTGAAAAGACCGCGGGTGAAAACCGCCGGGCCTGAGGCTGTCGTTCTGACCGTTCCCACCAACAGCCATGCACCAATAGCGATCGCGCACAAGACGCCGATCGCCAAGGCCACCCACGCCCGAATACGCACGATGCGCACGGGCATGTCCATGCGGTCGCCCACTTGGGCGCTGGCGATCGCCCTACTCCGGTATAGCCTGCGCATCAATGCGCTTCCTTTCGGTCCTGCGGACGACGGTAGTCGGCTAAAAGAGGATTCGCGACGAGTTCGCCATCTGACAGGGCCACCAGTGCCAGGAGTGATCCAGCCACGCCATAGCGGAGACCGGGAACCCAGGCATCGCTCGGGACCCCCGGGGCCCCGACAACTCTCTCCGCCTGATCTGCCAGCATCTTCTCACGAGAGATGACATCAAGACCGAGACGACGGCCGGCAAGAGCACGGCCCGCGGTGCCGCAGCAGAGCGACCCCGGCTCTTGCCCGGGCGGCTGGGCCAACAGTGCACGACTATCGGTGATGGACGGGTGGGCTCGCAGGCCAAGTTCCTGCGCAACGATGGCCACCCCGGGCGCGCCC
>JBMTHB010000340.1:0-2116 GCA_049435845.1 Candidatus Nanopelagicales bacterium
AAGACCGACTACCTCCGCCTGCTCGACACCCAGCGAAACATCTTCGAGGATGCTTCGACCTCCTAGTTCAAGCGAGATCGACGAACAGGACAGCAGTGCCATCGAGTGCCTTCCTCCTACATCCAGGGAGCGACGGTGAAGCTCGCCTCGGCGTCATCGGCGGGGTCGATAACCGTGTGACGCCCATCCTGGACCTGGTAGAAGTAGTGCGTCACGCCCTGGCTGGGATCCGAAACGTCGTTCGGGTAGCTCGGGGTGGCACCGTTCGCGAAGTCGATGTAGCCAGTGACTCCGTTGTAGGGATTCGCGGCGATGAACTCGTTCACGGCTGCGAAGTCCGCCGGGTCCACACTCGACCAGGCTTGTGCCAGGACGTTGATCATGTCGTAGCACCAGGCCGGGTACACCATGCCCATCGTGACGTCGTCGGTGCCCGTGGCGGCGTGGTACGCCTCACGGAACGCGACGTCCTCAGCGCTGGTCTTGCCCGTGCCGATCACCGTTCCCCAGACGAACCCCTCGGCCGAGTCACCCGCGATGTCCAGGTACTCCGGCTGTGAAGGCCCGTACTGCAGGTACACGAGCGATCCTTCGACCGGGTCGGCTGCGAACTGCTGAGAGAAGGACGCGAGTTCCGCGCCGATCCAGTGGTCGACCATGATCGCGCCAGCGTCATTGGCTGCCAACTTCTGGAGCACCGGACCCCAGTCCTTCGTTCCAGCGGTGATGTCGATGACCTCACCCAGCTGCCACTTGCCGCCCGAGGCCTCGATCGCCTCGATGGTCGCGGTCGCGATGTTCTGGTTATAGGCAGTGTCGCCACGGATGATGTCCACCACGTTGTTCTTCGGAGCCCACTGCCCTGAATCAGCCAAGTTGGTCAAGAACTTCACGAAGCCGGTGCCGTAGTAGGTCTCCGGCGGATCGACGAAGTAGTTGCCGTACTTGGCCGGATCAGACGCCCGGATGACCTGGGCGTCGATGTTCGTATCGCCGCTCATGTACGGGGCTCCGTATGCAGCCGCGGCCTCGAGAGCCGGTGGCGGGATGATCACGAACGGGCTGACGAAGGCAGCAACGCCCTCACCGGACAACTTCTGGAAGCCGGCCGTGATGCCCTCGGGGGTGAGGATGTCGATGTCCGTCACGCTGAACTCGATGGGACGTCCACCCACGCCACCTGCGGCATTGATCTGATCCTTTGCCAACGTGGCGCCGTTCAAGCAGTCCGCGTGATCAGCGATACCGGCCGGCCCGGACTGAGCGATGGGCAGGCCCACCACAATGGGTTCGCCGCTTGCCGCAGCGGCTGCTTCGCCCTCCTCGGCTGCCACGGTGTCCTCGGCTGCCTCTTCAACGGCGGCGTTCTCGGTCGCCTCTCCTGCGTCGCCCGAGTCAGAGCCTCCACAGGCACTGAGCACGAGCGAAGCCGCGGCCAGCGTGGCCGCCACCGCGACCAATCGCGTTCTCTTCATGTGACCTCCCAGGCACATACGGGGCGCAATCCGCCCACTGAGGCACACCCCACCAGCCCCGGGCGTCAAAGACCATCGGTAGATCTGCCGATATTTGATATCAAAATGATCAAGCCGCGGCCGTTCGGGCCCCGGGAGGCGCATGCTCTGGCAGCGTTCGGCCATGAGTTTGGATCTCGCATCGGCCATGGGGACGGCGGGCCGGCTCGCGGCGATCGCGTCGGATAACTCCTCGGCTAACGAGCGCGCAGAGGCCATCTTGCAGGAGCTCAAATCCCTCATCCCCCTCGAGGCAGCCGAGATCATCGCCTTGAACCCCTTCGCGGCCAGCACCCACGAGTCGAGCACCGTACTCGCGAATTTCGGGTACTCCGACAAGGTCCTAGATAACCTGCACAGCGAGGAATTCTTCGAAATCATGAACTTCCTCGAACTGCCTTCCCATGGTCGACCCGTCCGCATGAAGGACTTGCCCGGGGATCCTTTGGACAATTGGGCGGTTTCGGACGTTCTTCTTCCGGCGGGCTACCGGGAGGGGATGACCATGTGCCTGCGGACATCGGACGGGCGCTTCGTGGGCGTCATCAATCTGTCCCCCACGGACAACGCCCACCCATCCGATTTGGCCAGAGACGTCCTCG
>JBMTHB010000341.1:0-2115 GCA_049435845.1 Candidatus Nanopelagicales bacterium
TCGTGGCGTGGCTCGTGGGCCTAGATCTGGCCTGGATCCTGGTGCTGGCGGTTATCGGAGCCGGCTTGGATCCTGCCGGATACACCGCTCGCAAGTCATTGATCGTCGATGCATCCGCGGCCAGTGGCGTGCGTCTGCAATCCCTCAACGGTCTGCACGAGGCACTGTTCGCGGCCGGCTGGACCGTCGGACCTTTACTGGGCGCGGGGCTGATCGCAACCGTCGGAGCCGTGCAGGCACTGTGGATCCCCGGCGTGCTGTTCATCGTGGCCGCTGTGTGCATCCTCGCGATGCGCGTCGCCGATGCCGGGCAGCAAGCGCGCGAAGAAGCGGCCAGCAACAACTCAGGGATCAAAGAGCTCACCCGAGGCTTCGTGGCCTTGTGGTCGGACCGGGCCCTGCGAGTCCTGACAATCGCAATCATGGTGCTTGCGGGTGTGTACCTGCCTACGGAGAGCGTGATCCTTCCGGTGCACTTCGAGGGACTGAGTCAACCCGAAGGCATGGGAATCGTGATCGGGGCCCTAGCCGGCGGAGGAGTGATCGGTGCCTTCCTCTACGGGCCGGCGTCTCGCCGATTGACCAACCATCAGATCATCACTGTCGCATTGCTCGGCACCGCGCTGGGTGTCATCCCCATGGCATTCCTGCCGCCACTGTGGGTTTTGGCGATCTTCGGATTCGTACTCGGATTGAGTTGGGGACCTATGCAACCTCTCTTGAACACCCTCGTGCAGATCCGGATTCCACCTCAAGAACAGGGACGTGTGTTCAGCGTGCAGTTGACGTCGTTCTACGTCTTCCCACCACTGGCCATGCTCGCGACGGGTGCGGCAAGCGAGCAATGGGGAGTACGAGCCGTCTATCCGGTGATCGCGGCGCTACTGGTGATCACCGTTGCCGTCACCTTGTCCCTGCGGTCAATCCGTCGCCTTGACGACTCGCCTCACAGCCCCTGAACCGATTCCACCTCAGGTCCGAGGAATCGACGACCGTGGATTTCGAATTCGGTGGGATCTCCGGTGACGTAGAACGCGTACTCCGCAGGACCGGAACTTGCACCGCGAAGCAGGTCATTCGCGACGAGCACCCGGTAGACGTCTTGAGCGGTCTCCTCAGCGCTGGAAACCAGTGACACGTTGTCGCCCATGACATAGGAGATGGCCCCGGTGAGAAGTGGATAGTGGGTGCAGCCGAGTACGAGAGTGTCGACGTCAGCCGCTTGCAGTTCGCTCAGATATTCCTGCGCCGCGCTGATGACATCCAGACCACTGGTGATGCCGGCTTCCACCAAGTCCACGAATCGCGGACATGCCTTGGTATGCAAGTCGATGTGGGGCGCCGCCGCGAAGGCATCGTCGTAGGCCTTCGATGTGATGGTCGCCTCAGTGCCGATGACGCCCACGATTCCGTTCCGGGTAGCCGCGACGGCTCTGCGCACGGCCGGGTGAACAACCTCGATAACCGGCACCTCGTAGCGCTCGCGCGCATCACGGAGGGTTGCTGCACTGGCCGAGTTGCAGGCGATGACCAGCGCCTTGACTCCGTCCTCCACGAGTCGGTCCATGATCTCCAGTGAATACTCGCGGACCTTGGCTATGGGCTGGGGACCGTAAGGGCCGCGCCGGGTATCCCCGATGTACCGAATCGACTCGAGCGGAAGTTGGTCGATGATCGAACGGGCCACGGTCAATCCGCCGAAGCCCGAATCGAAGATCCCAATGGGGGAATTGGCCGCCATGACCGGACAAGCCTACGGCGCGGGAAATGGCTACCGGTCGTGACGCTCCCTACCCTGAGATCGTGCAACCGCCGTGGTTGCGCAACTTCCCCGAGGAGGAGTCATGGCAGCAGATGCTGCAATCAGGCGACCGGCAGGTGTCACGCTGGTCGGCATCTTGGTCGGCATCGCCGGCATTCTCAATCTGGTCTTCGGCATCTTGATCGTCGTTTCGGCCTTCGGCGCAAACCCCACGTATGTGAACAGCTTCGGCCAGGAAGTCACCGTGTCGACCTTCTACCTGTGGTTCAACGGTGCACTGATGATCATCCTTGGTCTCATCTACTTCTGGCTGATGCGCTTTGCACCCGCCAGCAAGTTGAGCCTGATCGCCT
>JBMTHB010000342.1:0-2111 GCA_049435845.1 Candidatus Nanopelagicales bacterium
CTTCGGTGCTTGCGCCACGAGCGGTGGTCCCTACTGGGATGCACCGGCGGTGGTCCCCGGGGTGCGATCCTTCCCGGTGCACTCCTACGTTCCTGGCTGTCCGCCGCGTCCGGAGGCTTTGGTGGCCGAACTCGAACGTCTCGTCGATTCCACGGTGTCCGCATGATCAGCGCGACGGTCGATGCCTGGCAACAGACTTGTCGTGAGCTCGCGAACGATGGGCTCAGCTGCGTCGACTGGCTGACCGCGATCGACCGACAGGACGCACTCGAGGTTGTGGTCTGCCTGGTCGAACCTGGGACCGCTCGTTGCGAGATGGTGTCGTGTCAGATGACGGGCGATGCACCCGCTATTCCTTCCATCGCATCGATCTTCCGCGGCGCCGAATGGCACGAGCGGGAAACCGCTGAGATGTTCGGCATCCAATTCATGGGTCGCGATTCCACCGAACCGCTGCTGTTGCAGGGTGTTGGACAGTCGCCGCTTCGTCGATCTACTCGCCTAGAGGCCCGCGTCGCGACACCCTGGCCGGGGGCTGAATCGGAATCTGGTCGGCGCCGCCGGAAACTTCCACCCGGAGTGAGGCCGGAGTGGGTGGACGACGATGGATGAATCACCCGAGCGTCGGGGAGTCATCGCGCTCATCCCGGATGCCTGTACCTCATGCATGCTCTGCGTTAAGGAGTGCCCCACCTGGTGCATCGAATTGGACTCACATCCCGAGCAGATCGAACAGCCAGGTGCACGCCCGCGAACGGTCAACGTCCTCAATGACTTCCGGATCGACTACGGCTTGTGCATGTACTGCGGCATCTGCATCGAGGTGTGTCCCTTCGATGCGCTGGAATGGAAGGCGGACTTCGACTATTCGGCTAACACGCGCGCAGCGTTGACCCAGGACAAGGATCGACTATCGAGTTGGCTGCAGGGACCCACTAGCGATAGTTAGTGAACTGGACGGCGAAGTCCAGATCGGAGCCCTTGACCAGGGCTATGACCTCTTGCAGTGCATCGCGACTCTTGTGGGTGACCCGCAACTCATCGCCTTGTACCTGCGTCTTGACCCCCTTGGGGCCTTCGTCGCGGATAATCTTGCTTAACTTCTTGGCCTGCTCGGTGCTGATCCCGGATTTGAAAGTTCCGTTGATCTTGTACTCCTTGCCAGAGGCCCGCGGATCACCGTGATCGAAGGCCTTCAGGCTAATTCCACGCTTGACGATCTTGTCCTTCAGGACATCGAGAGCCGCATTCGCACGGTCTTCTGTGGAGGAGGTGATCTCCACGACCATGTCGGATTTCCACTCGATAGTGGTGCCGGTGTTCTTGAAGTCGAACCGCTGCGTGACTTCCTTGGCTGCCTGATTCAGGGCGTTATCCGCCTCCTGCTTGTCGACTTCGCTAACGATGTCGAAGCTGCTGTCCGCCATGGATACCTCCCGCCGCCGACACTACTCGGGCACTGTATGGTTCTCGTCGCTGCACGTCAGCACGGCAGGTTGCCCGAGTGGCCAATGGGAGCGGACTGTAAATCCGTCGGCTTACGCCTACAGTGGTTCGAATCCACTACCTGCCACCACTATTCAGTTCGCGAGCCAACCACCGTCGACGGGCAGGATCGTGCCGGTGATGTAGTCGGCGTGCGAACTAGCGAGGAACAGGGCTGCGCCCACGATGTCCGTCGGTTGGCCCCACCGGCCGGTGGGAATGCGGCTGAGGTAGCGCGGTGCGCGCTCTGGGTCCTCGATGACCGGTCTGGTCAGATCGGTGTCGACGTATCCCGGTGCGATGCCGTTGACTTGTATACCGCGGGGCGCCCACTCGTTGGACAGCGCGCGGATCAGTCCAGCTATCGCCGATTTCGTCACGGTGTAGGCGGGCACCTGCCACCCTCCGAGGAACGACCACAGTGATGCGGTGAACAGCACCTTGCCCCGACCGCGCTCGAGCATCGCGGGAGCCAAGCCCCGCGACAGCAGGAACGGAGCCGTCAGATTCAACTCGATGATTCGATCCCACTCCTCGATCGAGTAGTCGACCGACTCTCCGCGGGACGCGGCTCCGGCGTTGTTGATCAGCACATCCACCGCACCGAATCGCGACCCGATGGTGTC
>JBMTHB010000343.1:0-2111 GCA_049435845.1 Candidatus Nanopelagicales bacterium
CGGCCGGTTTACCGCCGACCTTCTTGCCAAAACCCCATGCCGCTCGCCCTGCGTAGGACGCCGGCAGGGTCGCAATGCGCACACTGCGGGTGAGGGCGTTCTTGGGGATGTCCGGCATGCCCCCATTGTCTCCGAGGACCGGGAATCCTGCGCGCCGCGGTGGATTAGCAGGCTTGATCGCTCCAGCGGCAGCCGCATTCGGGGTGTGGTTCGACGGTCGACTCGACGAGTGGGAAATCGGGTGCCTGGATGTGGAGTCGGCGACCCAAGGATTCGGTGCAGCCGTCCATCCAGTTGCGCACCATCGTGACCCCGACAGTTGCCGCATGGATGGCCAGGAGCGGGTCGACTCCGATGCTGAACGATCGATGGGCGGCCATCCACTGCGTGAGCACACCGGGCCACCCGGGGTCGGCGTCGCGGTGCTGGAGGTATAGGCAGCGGGAGCAGGCTGTTCGTCCGGGAATAACGAGCGGGCCGATCGAGGCCCGACCCCGGAATACGACGATCGGCAGGTGCGGCCGGTCGTGAAGTGATGTGGGAGCGAGAGACACCGCGGCCTCGGGAGCATCGGCGGTGATTGCAGCCACCATCAACGTAACGGTGGCTTGGGATGGCTGGGCAGCGCGCGTGAGGCCGCTGCTTTCGAGAACCGTGGCTGCTGCCTGAGCCAACGACGAATCTCCTGTTATCGCAACAGCGTTTGCTTGACGGGACGCAATCGCGGATGTGGGGTGCGGATGCCAGGTGGACAGGGCCGAGAGACTCGGCCAGGTGGCTAACCGATCTTCCGCCGCTAACCACCAGCACTCACCGACTTCTTCGACGATGCCACAGGTCCGTGCCTGGCTCAGCAGTTGATGGGCTCGCCTGCTGCCGCCCGGACACGATTCCGCCGCAGTGCTCCAGGTGCTGTAGTGAGGCAGGGTCCGAAGCCACTGCACTTCGTCCTGGGTTATCGGCAGGAGCCGTGGGTCGTCAGCGAACTGAACGGCGTTCGAGCCGCGGGAGATGATCGGGAAGCCCACGCGAATGCGTGGGCACGAGATCGTTTGGTCGGTCGAGCTGGGTTCCATTCCCTGAGGTTCGCGTCGCCGGCTGTGGACAGCGAGGTGCGATCCACAGGTCTCGTCCGCTATCACCCCCGCGAACTTCCCCACATGTGATGGCGAACATCCCCGAATGGGATAGCGAATTTTCGACTATCGAGCCCGATCCGTCAGGAACAGAACTCGACGATGACGTCTGCGAGAACCGCCGAGCACGTCACTACGTCGTCTATCGCCACGTACTCGTCAGGTGCGTGCGCGACGCGGGAATCGCCAGGACCGTACTGGACGGTTGGAATGCCGCCCTTGCCCACGAGCAGCCGAAGGTCTGATCCGTACGGGGCGCCGTAGGTGTCCGGCGAGGAGTTGGTTGCTCGGTGGTGGGCATCTCGAACCGTCGTGATGATCTCGGCATCGGGCTCGGTGCGCCCGGAGTGAAACTGGCCGCCCCACCACTCAACTGTTGCCGGGTGGTCTCGCAACCACGGGTCCCGTGCACAGGCTGCAGCCACTGCCGACTCAAATTGCTGACGAGCGCTTTCCGCGGATTCGCCGAGAGCCACACCCAACCGTCCCTCCGCGACGAGCAGATCCGGAACTGTCGAAGCCCAGTCGCCGGATTGGACTGTGCCAATCGACAAGGGGTAGGCGATCGGCCAACGCTGCATCAGTGGGTCCACGTTGGCGTTACGAGTCTCTTCAAGTTGCATCAGGGCGTTGAGAACCGGAATGAACTTCTCGATCGAGCTCACCCCCTCCGACCTCCTCGATGCATGAATCGCGGCGCCGTGCACACGGAGTCGGAAGGTCAACGCCCCGCCGTTGGCGAGGACGAGATCCAGATCGGTCGGTTCGGGAACCACGCAGCCGTCGATCCGGCTGGTATCGAGTTGCTCCAGGGCGGCGAACGTTCCGAGCCCACCATCCTCCTCGCCGCTCACCGGACACACGATGACGTCACCTCGCAGATTGATGCCGGCTTCACGCACAATCCGGAGGGCCTCCCACGCGGCGACGAGGCCTGCCTTCATGTCACACGCGCCGCGGGCCACCACGCTTGGG
>JBMTHB010000344.1:0-2105 GCA_049435845.1 Candidatus Nanopelagicales bacterium
ACGTCGACGCAGGGCGTGTGGTCAAGGGCGTCAACTTCGCCGGACTGCGCGATGCGGGAGATCCCGTTGAATTGGCGGCGCGCTACAACGACGAAGGCGCCGACGAACTCGTGTTCCTCGACATCACCGCATCCTCGGGGAACCGTGAGACGACCTTCGAGGTGGTGCGCAAGACCGCGGAGACGGTATTCATCCCCCTGACCGTGGGTGGGGGAGTGCGTGAAGTCGAGGACTTCGATCGACTCCTACGTGCGGGTGCGGACAAGGTGAGTGTGAACACCGCCGCCGTGCTCGATCCAGAGCTACTCAGTCGAGCCAGTCGTAGGTTCGGCTCGCAGTGCGTGGTGCTCAGCGTCGATGCCCGGCGTTGCCCACCGGGCACCACCACCCCGAGTGGCTTCGAGGTGACCACGCACGGTGGACGACAAGGCACCGGCGTGGATGCGTTGGCGTGGGCCCAGGAGGGTGTCGAGCGCGGAGCTGGTGAGATTTTGTTGAACTCGATGGATGCCGATGGCACGACATCGGGCTTCGATGTGGAACTGATCGAGCGGATCAGGCAGCAAGTGTCGGTGCCGCTCATCGCCAGCGGTGGTGCTGGCGCTCCTGAGGACTTCCCTGCAGCGGTGCGCTCGGGTGCGGATGCAGTCCTCGCTGCCAGTGTTTTCCACTTCGGCGAGTTGTCGATCACCGACGCCAAATCGGCGCTGGCGAAAGCCGGCTTTCCGGTACGACGGCACAATGTCTCGCATGCGTGAGGAACCGGACCTGCTCGGCTCGAGCACCGACGAGATCGTAAGTCGACTCCGGTTCGGCCCAGATGGGCTGATCCCGGTCATTGCACAGGAAGCCGGGACCGGGCGCGTGCTGATGCTGGCGTGGATGGACGAGGCCGCTGTGCGGGCATCGATCGACAGCCGGAGGGGAACCTACTTCTCTCGAAGCCGCGGCCGACAGTGGATCAAGGGTGAGACTTCCGGGCACGTGCAGGCGGTCGTCGGGCTGCAGGTGGACTGCGACGGCGATGCGCTGTTGATGACCGTGGAGCAGACCGGACCGGCCTGCCACACCGGAGCGCATAGTTGCTTCGACACCGGAGGCGGCCAGTGAGCGATGGTCACGCCCGCACACTCGACGAGTTCCGGGAACTAGCACGCGATAGACGCGTCGTCCCGGTGAGTCGAACGCTGCTGGCCGACGGCATGACCGCCATCGGGCTGTTCGAGACGCTGTGCGCCGATCGGGCGGGAACGTTCCTGCTGGAGTCAGCGGAGGCGGGGCGATCGTGGTCCCGATACTCGTTCATCGGGGTTCGCTCGGTGGCGATGCTCACGGAGCGACAGGGTCGCGCCCACTGGGTAGGCCGAGTTCCGGTCGGCTTGCCTGTGGAAGGGACCGCCTGGGATGTGCTGCGAGAGTCGGTGAAGGTCTTGCATACGCCGCAGGCGGCGCTCGAAAGCGGGCCGCGGTTCAGCAGTGGATTCGTCGGCGCACTCGCCTACGACGTTGTGCGCAGATTCGAGAATCTGCCCGACGAGAACTCTCCGGCCATCGATGTCCCCGAAGTGGCTTTCCTGCTCGCCACGGACCTCGCGGTGCTGGACCACTTCCGCGGCTCAGTAACCCTCATCGCGACCGCGATCAACTTCGATGCAAGTGCCGAGCGCGTGGACGAAGCCTGGCACGACGCCAACACACGGCTCGATGTGATGGAGGAGTGTCTAGCGAGTACAGCGCGCATCGCCGTCTCGCGAATGTCCAATGCTCAGGGTGGCGATATCCGTGCCGAGATGCCCGATACCGACTATCGCGCCAATGTCGATCGCGCGAAGGAGTACATCCGGGCCGGCGATGCCTTCCAGGTGGTCCTGAGCCAGCGCTTCTCGGCGCGCAGCAGCGTGCCGTCACCGCCGTGGCAGAGCACCAGGTCAGGCCGCTCCTGGACGATGTGGAAGCCATGGCGGCCAGCGACGGCGATGGTTGGAAGCTCGCCGGCACGAAGACCTGCGTGCCTGCCGGCCAGCTGGCCGAGCGCATCCTCGTCCCGGCCGCGACCGGTGGTGGTGCCGTTGGCGTCTTCCTCGTCGACCGCAGCGCGAGCGGTG
>JBMTHB010000345.1:0-2097 GCA_049435845.1 Candidatus Nanopelagicales bacterium
CAGCGACCTCGATCTCGGGCGCGGTGACCTCCACCATCACGTTGACGGTGTCGTCGCCGTGGTCGACGGCTACCACCGTCCTGTCGAATGCGAGTCGTGATTCCATGTGCTCTCCTCTCTGGGCGTCGCCCTAGGTCATGAGGACCCGGGGGTCCTGTGCTTCCAACCGATTGACGTCCTGCTCGCGAGATGTGACAAATCGCAGGTCAGAGCGCTTTTCGACCCCCCAGGAGTTGCGTGCGTCACACCGCCGCTCCCCACTGGGGAAGTAGGAGAACGCAGGCGGCCCGCGGGGGTGTGACGTGGGCCGGGATCCGTCGTCGATGTCACAGATCTGGCGAGCGCAGCGTTTACTTCGCCATGCAGACACCAATCTTCTTCTCAAACGACTACGTGGCCGCGGAGCACGCCTTCGAGACCACGCGAAAGGCCCACGATGTCAACGTGAGCCTTCTTGACGAGCCCGTCGACGGGTTCGTGCTTCGTGTTCCAACACCGGCCACCCGCGAGGAGCTACTGCTCGTCCATGACGCCGAATACGTCGATGCCGTTCTCACCGGCGAGCCGCGACATCTCGCGGAGAGTCAGGGATTCAGCTGGGACCCAGGGCTCGCCACCGCCGTGTGCTCCTCCACCGGCGGGGCTCGGGACGCCGTCCTCGCCGCGTTGGGCGGCCAAACCGGGGCGGGATCACTCTCGAGCGGGTTGCATCACGCGCGGGATGGATCCGGCGCCGGATACTGCACGTTCAACGGGCTCGTCGTCGCCGCGATCGCCGCGAAATCAGCCGGGGCGCAGCGGGTCGCAATACTCGACTTCGACGCGCACTGTGGAGGTGGCACCGCCTCGCTCATCCTCGGCCGATCAGGAATCGAGCAACACGACGTCTCCGTGAGCGCGTACGACACCTACTCAGAGACTCCGAATGCCCGGCTGGTCATGTCGGGCGGTGACCGCTACCTCGAGGACATCGACGAGATGCTCGCGACCATCTCGGATCCGGGGTCGATCGACGTCGCGATCTACAACGCGGGCATGGATCCTCACGAGCAGGCCGGCGGTGTCGCGGGAATCACCACTGAGATGCTCGCCGAGCGCGAGGACCGGGTGTTCTTGTGGGCGGCGCGCCACAACGTGCCGATGGCGTGGGTCCTCGCCGGCGGCTACACCCACGGGATGTCGCTCGGGGAACTGGCCGGTTTGCACCGCCTCACCGCCGAGGCCGCCAAGCGTCACCTCCTCGACTGACGGAGCACCCCTCGCCGAGCGGGACGCGCCAGCGGTCCACCGACCTCGAGGACCTCGACCACTAATCGTCGAGTGGTCTGCCAGCCACGGGCCAGCATCGTGGACGCCGCCGCGGCCTTGAGCGCTCGGGCATCGCCAACTGCGGCCGGGAGCCGAGGGCGCGCGCCTGCCTCCCGCACCAGACGATCGAGGGCCGCCGTGCTCGTCCGCGTCGCGCGCGTGGTGGATAGTTCCCGCTGACTTGTGCCAGCTGCTCCCCGGAGCTCGACGACGCGATCGGCGACGACCGCGTCAAGAACGAGTGCTCCCACCCACACCGGCCCGACACCTGGTTCCTCGAGCGCATCGGCGCGAGAGATTGGGATCGGCTGCCAAGCAACGCCCTCAATCAGCAGCGCGTTCGTTACTCTCGCCGCCTCGTCGAAGCCACCGTCGAGATGCACGGCTCCGATCAGCGCCTCGATCACATCACCGGTACCCGGGCGCACCAGTCGCCGCAGGCGATTGGAGAAGACCCGCTCGAGATTCGCGTTCGCGACGATCTGCGCCGCGGTCTCGGCATCTCCGTCGAGTCGATGGCAGGTGACCGCGACGGCGAGATCGGCGATCGCGTCACCAAGATGCTCGAGCGCCCCGAAGGAGCGCCTCCAGACCCCTGTCGCGGAGCGAAGGAGCTCTCGGTTCCGGAACCGGTAGCCGATCTCGCGTTCCACCGAGTGCACACCCTCATCCTCGCAGAGCACGCCACAGCGCCTCGATGGGCGCCGGCGTAGCCTCGCCGTATGGCCGAGACAGTGACCTGCGCGGCCTGCGGGGCCGAGGTGGTGCTGGAGGACCCGATCCTGCTCG
>JBMTHB010000346.1:0-2097 GCA_049435845.1 Candidatus Nanopelagicales bacterium
CTCCATCGATGTGGATCTCCTTCACGTGACCGAGCAGAACCGTCGCACACAGGACGATTATCAGCAGTTCTGGGGTGGCTTCGTCCAGCACAACCAGGATCTTGCCGATTTCTTGCCGATGGTGCGTGCCGTTTTCGACCAGACTCCCGGGCAGACCGCGAGCGACCGGGCAAACGCCGCCGCAGCCAAGGTCAGAGAGCTGGTCGAGGCCAGGCGAGCAGCAGCAGTCGACGAAGACCGGCGCACGGGCCAGCAGGCGCGAATGACCGGCAGCGCGAACGGTCGGGGCACTCCGGTGCGACCCGCCGAAGAGCGCGAAGTGGATGCGAAGCAGTTCTTCGACGAAGGGATTGCGGAACTCCAGGAGTGGAAGAGTAAACGCATGATCTACGGCTAGCGCCGTTCCTTTTCTCCCCGTGACCGACGGGGGGTTCTCAACGCCGATCGGAGTCAGAGGATGCTATTATGGCCGGAGGCCAGACTTTTAGCGTCGCATCGTCGATCGGCAATTTTGCTACCCAGAAGCTGACCAAAGAGGTTCGTGCTCTGGGGCAGCCGATGATGAGGTGGCGGCAGTTCACCCGGGTTGAGCCCGCCTTTTCGGCGCGTCAGTCCGACACGCTCCTGTTCCCCAAACGACTCAACGTACAGGCCGACCCTTCGACCGGCGCGATCGTCCCTGAGAGAGCCCCGATCCCGAGCACCGGGTACTCGACGCTCCAGGGGCAAGTGGTCTGCCAGAAGACGGCTATCAAGATCCCGTACACGCTCGAGGCGACGACCTACTCGGAGATCGACCTCGATCAGCAGAACAAGGAAGCCCTGGCTGATTTCCTCGCCAAGGCCCTCAACTACCGGACCTTCCGGGCGTTTGAGGATAGCAATGTTTGCTACATTCCCACCGGCGGAGGAACCCCCGCAGCGACTTGGGATACGGATGGCACGCCAAGCACGGCAGCAGACCGAGACATCGAACTGTTCGACCTGAAGAATGTCGTTGATGCCCTCAAGGCGGGCAACTACGGTGGAGCCTCTTCGGCCCCTGTCGCTCCCTACGATGGCGCGAACTACCAGCAGATCTGTTCTGTGTCTGCGGCACGCGCGTATCGTGACGATCCTGAGTTTGAGGAAGCGGCGCGATTCGGAGACCCGGCCCGCATCTTTGCGGGTGAGGTCGGGCGCATCTACGGGGTGCGAACGGTCGAAGACAATCACATCCTTGGCGACAACAACGGCTTTAAGGGTCAAGCCATGATCTTCGGCAAGGATCCGGTGATCGAGATCATCGCGCTGCGCGAAGAAGTCCGCATGGAGCAGCCTGCAGAACTCGGTACCGACATGGCAATCGGCGCGGTCTACCTCGGGGGATTCAGCATTGTTTGGTCCTACAACGCTGTCACCGAACCCGACAACCGCATCGTCCGAATCACCTCGGCCTAATCTGTGCGATAGAAGGAGAAAACAGAAATGCAATTTGGAAAGCAGAACTTCGTCGCTAGCAGCGATGTGGTGGCTGTGGGGTCCGGCGCTACGGGCGGCGATTATGTGTTTGAGATTTTCGCCGGCGGCAATGGTGTCGTCTTGAACTCGGTGGCTTTTACCCCTGTTGCTCTCAATACTTCCACTGCACAGGTTTTTAAGTTCTGGCGGCGTCCGCAGGCAGGAACTGCAACGGACCAGCGGGCAGTGACCATCAATGCCGCAGACGGAGCCGGGGCGACGATTATGACCGTCCCGACCGACCAGGCAGCGGGCGACGTGTTCCGCGTCTACTTTGGCGGAGATGGGGACGAGGATCACGTTCTCAATCCAGGCGAGAGCTTGGCGGTCGAGTTGGACGTGGCAGGAGGCTCTGCCTCGACCGGGGTGTTCACCGTCCACGGCTACCAGTTTGAGGTCGGCGCTGCGGTTCCGGTCAAGGGTGGGCTCAACGGTCTCACCGGAGAGGGCGTGCGCAAGCTGAGGCTGCTGGCGCTGCTCGAGTGCGTCTGGGCGACGGTTGGGCACCAGCGCTTGGAGGGTGATCCTCCCAACGCAGGGACGGTTTGATCGGGTATTAGCCTCGGAGAGCTCGCCGCTCCTACCAGGCCGAGGCCG
>JBMTHB010000347.1:0-2091 GCA_049435845.1 Candidatus Nanopelagicales bacterium
TCACCGCCGCGTCAACCTGGATGGTCCCGTAGGCGGTTGCCTGATAGAAGGGCGCAGCCTGCGGTGCCCGCCAATCCAAGAGCACCACCTCGCCATCCTCGGTGCGTAGTCCGATGCGTCCGATGTGGTGGCCGGTGTCGTCGGCGCGGAAGATGCGTCCGAAGCAGACCTTTGACGTGGCCGCTTCCGCTGCTCGCACTTGCTGGTTCAAGTTGTCCAGCAGCGCCTCTCGTTCGATCTCATCTTGACCTGTACCGGTCCCTGGCGCACGCTTCGTTGACTCGATGCGAAGCGCGAGATGGGCGATGTAGTCGTCCAGAAGGCGATGCGCTCCATCCACGAACGCCTGTTCGTCCTGAATGCTTCCCGACACCGTGCGCCTACCTGTCTACCCAACTTTGCGAGTAGAGAAGTCTTTCATGAACGGGACGCCCTTCGTTCACCGGTAGGCGCGATAATCCTGCGATGCTTGAACGCGTTACCTGGCCTTACGCCGATGAGCTGGTGTGCGTCGAGGGGTGGCGTTTCGATGATGGCGTCGGACCCGAGGACCTTCCTGCGAGCGATTTCGAACCGCCATCGAGCATCCAGTCGGGAAGTCGTCGGTGGATCGAGTGGACCTTGGGCAGGCTCGCCGGTGCGCAGGCGGCCACTCGGGCGGGTATCGCAGACCCCGTCATCACCGTCGAGACGAGCGGAGCGCCGCGACTGGCCGGTTGTGGATTGGGTCTGTCGATCGCACACACCACGGGTGTCGTCCTGGCGGCTGTCTGTCACGACGCGATCGGTATAGACGTGGAGAGGTCCGATCGAGACGTGTCCCGATTGGCACGAAGTCTGCATGCCGGAGAGCGCGACCTTGCGTCGTCCATCGGCGTCGTTGGAGCCTTGGTGGCCAAGGAAGCAGTCGCCAAGGCAACCGGGTTGGGACTCGGTGGATCCTTGGCTCGCTGGCCGGTGATCGATGCGGAGCTCAATGGATCCGAGCCGGTGGTCAACATAGCTACCCCCGATGAGCGCATCGTGTCTGCCCGATTGTTTCCCTGGCAGGACTTCATCGTGGGAATCGCGCGCATCACATCCGAGGACACGCCTTCTACATAGGGCGCTTGCCGAGATGTCCGGCGCGGGCCTGCGTTGGCATGATGGCTCCATGTCCGAGCGGGAGACGCTGTTCACGATCTACGAAGAGGCGCTCGTCACGACCCTGGACCCGGTGAACGAGGAGTGGCTCGATCCATCGCTCGAATGCCTCACGCAACGTCGTTCCGCGATCGTGATGACGGCATACAACCCCGGAACGGCCAGACCCACCTACGCCGAGAACGAAGCAGCCAATCAGCGGATGTTCGATGACCTCCGATCTCACGGATACGACATCTGGCAGGCGGATGGGTTCTCAGCCGACGGCACGTGGCGTGAACCAGGATGGCTCGTCTGGGATATGCCGGTGGAAGCAGGCATCGCGATTGCCGCGGAGTACGGCCAGTTCGCTGTGTATGCCTTCGACGTCGAGGGCGTCAGAACGGTCGTTGCCTGCGATGCCGGTGGGCCGAAGGCCTGCTAGTCCGCGGGCGAGTCCTCTACAGATTCCTCGATCGATTCCTCACGCGGTGCGGGGAAGAGGATCGCTGGACGAGTCCTATCTGCGAGCACCACCCATTGCTGACCTGGCTTGAAGGCGATGACGTCGCCGGACTCGGTCGTGAATCGTGTCCCGGATTCGGCGTCGGGACGCGACCACCGGGCGGCGTAGCGCAAGCCGTCGCGCAGGATGACTGCGTCACCTTCACCGATGGTCTCGGCGTGCGGGGTGTTGCCGCCTCCCTTGTCGAAGAATTTCGACGGGGTCTGCTCCACGTATTGGATGATCACCGTCGCGGCTCGCTGTCCGGTGTCGAGCCCTTCGGCTTCCGCTGGCCGATCGTTCATGGCGATCGTGTAGAGGCGGCTCGCCTGGTCGTAGCGGAATTCGGCTGACGAGGCCGGCCAGTCGACTCGGGCCGACAGGCCCACCTTTCCTCCTGCCGGCGGTGCCGTGTCGAAGACGAATCCGATGCTGCGCTCGACGGAAGCTTCGGGAGCAGCGGC
>JBMTHB010000348.1:0-2087 GCA_049435845.1 Candidatus Nanopelagicales bacterium
GGTCAGTGTGTGTCGGATGCGCTGCACATCCAGCGTGGGGCGGTAGTCGATGAGTCGTCCGAGGGGCACATCGGCACGGTACGTCGATCAGGTGACCCGACGCGAACGCTTGTCCACAGGCTGGCCGATGAGGCAAGAACCTTAGACGACTAGGAGGCGGCAGCGGACTTCGACGAACTACCTGTTGAGCTGCTCGAGCTGGTCTTGGAACTTGCGGAGGAGGAGTCCGATGACTTGGCAGGGGACTTGCCTGCATCGGAGCCCTTGGCGGTCGAGGACTTGTCCGCGGAAGCCTTGTCACTGGAGCCCTTGTCGCTCGGGCCCTTCTCACCTGATCGAGAGTCGGTTCGATAGAAGCCCGATCCCTTGAAGACGACACCGACGCCGTTGAAAAGTTTGCGCAAGGTGGGCTGGCCGCAATCGGGGCACTCGGTCAAGGTCGGATCGCTCATCTTCTGCACGATCTCGTGGTGGGCGTCGCACGAGCCGCACGCATATTCGTAGGTGGGCACCTGTCCTCCTTGTCGACAGGCAAGATTAGCACTCGATTACCATGAGTGCTAATTCCCCGCCTCGGGCCAGTACGCTCCGACGGGTGGGGTTGCGGGTGTGGCTAGCGGTCGCGGCCGGTGGCGCCATCGGCGCGTTGACCAGATGGCTAGTAGTCGAGGCATCTGTCGCATGGCTCGGCACGGTGGGGGGCTTTCCCTGGGGGACCCTCGCAGCGAACGTCCTGGGTTGCGCTCTCATCGGGCTGCTTGCACCGATTCTCATCTCGCGAAGTGCGTGGGTCTGGGGATTCGTCGTGACCGGGTTCCTCGGCGGTTTCACCACCTATTCGGCGTTTGCTGAGGAGACGTTCATCCTTCTCGATCGTGGAGACCTGGCCGGGCTCGTCTTGGCCTTCACCTACGTGCTCGTGACGATCGGTGCTACCGCTTCCGCCGTGGCGATCGGCCACCGACTCGGTGCGACGAGGTCGACCGCATGAACTGGACCTTCGCCGCAGCCGTCGCGCTGGGAGGTGCGGTGGGTGCCCCGCTGCGCCTGCTGATCGACTCACGCGTGACTCAAGCATTGGCCGGATCGAACGAAAGTACGAAACGTACCGACGCTTTTCCCTGGGGACTTCTGGTCGTCAATGCTGTGGGTTCATTGCTGATCGGCATCGCGTACGCCAGCGTGGACGGCCCGTGGCGTGCGCTGATTGCGACCGGAGCGTTCGGTGCGTTGACCACGTACTCGAGTTATGCATTGTTCATCCACGGTGAATGGCGCACGAATCGAACCGCCGCATGGCGAGCGATCATCACGATGCCCGTGGTGTGCATCACCGCGTGCGCGCTCGCCGTCGTTACATCGAGAACAGTCATCGGAGCCTGAACGTCACGCCCCGACCGCTACGGTGAGCGCGTGCGCACCTGGGTTCGCGTCCTGCTCATCTTCGGGCTGGTTCTCGGCCTGATCGTGGTAGGTGTCGTTGGCTATGGCGTGCACCTGGTGCGTGCTTCATTCCCGCAGGTGGACGGCGACATCGGCGCAGCCGGTATCTCATCACCGATCGAGGTGTTGCGTGACGATCTCGGTATTCCCACGATTTACGCGGATAATCTCGAGGATCTGTTCTTCGCGCAGGGATTCGTGCACGCGCAGGATCGATTCTGGGAAATGGACGTTCGGCGTCACATCACCGCTGGACGGCTATCCGAGATGTTCGGTGAATCCCAGATCCCCACAGATACGTTCTTACGGACTCTTGGCTGGCAGCGCATTGCCGAGCAGGAAGTGTCGCTGCTGTCGGATCGCTCGCGGAGGATTCTCGACGCCTACGCGCGTGGGGTGAACGCCTACCTCGACGACAAATCCGGGGCTGACCTGAGTCTGGAATACGCGGTGCTGGCTCTGCAGAACCCCGATTACTTACCCGAGCCGTGGGAGCCGGCCGACTCGGTGGCCTGGTTGAAGGCACTGGCTTGGGACCTGCGGGGCAACATGACCGATGAGGTGTATCGCGCGGTGATGAGCGCATCGATGGGTGTCGAGGCGACCGAGGAGTTGTTCCCGGTTTATCCCTACGCACGCAACCG
>JBMTHB010000349.1:0-2077 GCA_049435845.1 Candidatus Nanopelagicales bacterium
GCAGTCGGTGAGTCAAGTCGACTTGTCGGCACTGCGGGAGAACGTTGTGCTCGCCTTCGGGGGCACTCGAGGGATTACACGTGCGGCAGTGGAGGCCCTGCCGGATTGCACCGTGATCGTGGTCGGCAGGTCCGCCGTGGAATGGGAACTGCCCGAGGGTTGGCACGCGCTGCCGGCGGATGTCCGCGATCTCTCACAAGTCGATTCGGTGATCGATTCGGTGCTAGCCGAGCATGGTCGAATTGACGGCGTTGTCTTCGGATCAGGGATCGTGCGCGATGCACCGCTGACCGAACTCGATCTCAACGATGCTCGCGCGGTAATCGAAACCAAAGTGCTCGGCCTGGACAACGTATGCCGGTCCCTCGCGCGGGCGGAGAGCATTCCTTCCTGGATGGTTGCCTTCGGCAGCGTGACGGGAGCCTTCGGTAACGCTGCACAGTCTGCGTATGCAGCGGCCAATGAGGCGATGAGCGTCCTTGCCGCGAGTTGGGCCGAGCGTTGGCCGACCACGGGAATGCGTGCCATCCAGTGGGGACCGTGGTTTGGGGCGGGCCTGCAAGGCATGGTCAGTGAGGTCGTGGCGGATCTACTACGCGAGCGCGGGATCCACGTGATCGAGCCAACCGCCGGAGCGCGCGCCTTCGCAATCGAGGCGGCGTCGGCTGCGGGTGAGCCGGGTTTCGTCGACGTTGTGATCGGAGACGGTCCGTGGGCGAGATGACCAATCCGCGCATCACGACGAGCGTTGTGGGCATGGCTGCGACCTTCCCCGGTGCGCCGGACCTCGACCGGCTGTGGTCGGTGCTCGTCAACGGAGTTCCGCAAACGTCCCAGGCGCCCACCCTCCGCGCGGAAAGTGCGGGTCCGCGATTCGGAGGGTTCGCTCCGTTGATCATGGATCGCGAATCGCTCCCGGCGCCGTCGGTGCTGCGAGTGGCTGAGCCGTGGCATGTGATTGCAGTGGATGTGGCACGCCGGGCGGTTCGCGACGCGGGCCTGGACGAGCAGTTGCGGCGTTCGTGTGCGGTGCTGGTCGGCACCTCCACGCTGTTGGGTCGTCCGCAACAAGCTTGGGCCCACGGCCATCAGATGGATTCCGATCTGGTGACCTCGATTCACCCCAATCTGCTGGCTGGTCGGATCGCATCGGAGTTGGACCTCCACGGTCCGCAGCAGGTGGTCGATGCTGCGTGCTCGTCGGCGGTGGCCGCCTTGGAGACGGGCCGACTGATGCTGGCCGCGGGTACGGTCGATGCGGTCTTGGTGGGTGCGGTCGGACCGTGGTTGGACCGCGGTATCCAGGAGTCCTTTGCGGCCGTGGACATGTTGGCGGACGACGAATGCCGCCCCTTCATGTCCGATGCTGTGGGAACTCTCATCGGTGAAGGCGTGGGTTTTCTGGTCCTCAAGCGCGCGGCAGATGTCCGTGCAGGGGAGTCATATGCCGATATCCGCGCGGTCGGCCAATCCAGCGACGGACGCAGCCTGGGCCTGTTGACTTCACGGCCCGAGGGTTTAGCCAGCGCGATCGAGCAAGCGTGGCGCGCTGGTGGTCTCGGGCCCGACGACATCGCCGCGGTCGAGGCGCATGCCATCGGCACGGAACTCGGTGATCGTTCCGAGTGGCGCACGCTGGAGCGGTTGCGTGGCGAGGAACCCTGGCTCGTGGGTTCGGTGAAGGGGCTCTTGGGCCACGCCCTGGCCGCTGGCGGGATGGGCGGACTGATGAAGGCCATCTTGAGCGTGCACTACGGGGTGATCACGCCGTCGGTTGGAACCGGCCCGCGGCGTCGTATCGAGATGAGCAGCGAGCAGGTGGCGGCCACCACCCTCACGCCCGTGCCCCTGCGCAGTGGTGTGCGACGCATGGGCGTGAACACCGTCGCCTTCGGTGGAGCGAATTCGCATGTGGTCGTCCAAGAGCCGCAACGCGAATCCCGACCAGCACCGGCCCATTGGCCGGTCGAAGTACTCCTGTTCGGCGGCTCGGATCTCGAATCACTGCGCCAATTACTGAGCGCGGCCCGAGGTGACCTACTCGGCGGCGTGCAGTTGTCGGTGCTCGCCTCGAAGC
>JBMTHB010000350.1:0-2074 GCA_049435845.1 Candidatus Nanopelagicales bacterium
CCCACCACGACAAGGGTGGGCACGTGGTCTGCCAGAACCGAGCCTGCTCCTCGGTACACGGCCTCCTGCAACGCACTGGCGTCGCTGTCCTCCAAGACCACATCGACTCCGGCTCGGCGCAACGCCAAGGCGATCGACGTGCCGATCAATCCAGTGCCGACGACGAGAACGGGCCCTTCCACGGCACCCTCGTGCTGGACGGTCACGGGATGAGGTCCTGACGCAGCACCTCGGCGCCGCGCAGGTACACGTGGTGGATATCCGAGCGGGGCACATCACTCTCCACGTGGGCGAGGATCCGCACCACACGCTCGAGCGCGCCGTCGACGTTCATCTCCTGTGCGCACATGAGCGGCGTGTCGGTCAGGCCGAAGGCTCGCGCGCCAGCAGCCGGGAAAGCGCTCGTCAGATCGGGGGTGCACGTCAAGATCACGCTGATCACATCGCCGACCTCGACGCCATTGCGCGTGAACATCGCGCCCAGCAGTTCGCAGACGGCGTCGGCCATCTCGCGGGCGTCGTCGGCGTGCAGGCATGTCGCGCCGCGGATTCCTCGGATACTGGAACTACCGCTGACACCGCTCGTACCCATCGTCACACCTCCCTGCGGGTCCCGAGCGTAGCGAGACAGGTCACAGGTCCACCGCGGTGTAGAGCGCCCGCAGGTCAGCCCCCTCCACCGGCTCCACCTGGCCGGGCTTGAGTCCGCCGAGGTGGAGCGGACCGATGCGCGTGCGCACCAGATCGATCACCGGGAAACCGACTGCATCGAGCATCCGCCGCACGATTCGATTACGACCGGAGTGCAAGACGAGCTCCACCAGACTGCGGTCCTCCAGCCGCTGGATCACCCGAATCCGATCGCAGGCGATCGGTCCGTCATCGAGCTCGATCCCGCTCTCCAACTGACGAAGGGCGCCCTTGCTGATCGCTCCCATGACGGTGGCCCGGTAGGTCTTGGCGACCTCGTGTGAAGGGTGCCCGAGACGATTTGCTAACTCACCGTCGTTGGTGAACAGCAGCAGGCCTTCGGTGTCAGCATCCAGCCGACCGACGTGGAACAACCGTTCGGGTCGATCGGCGACCAGGTCCCCCACGCATGGGCGCCCGCGATCATCGGACATGGTGGTAACGACCCCGCGTGGCTTGTTCATAATCAACACCACGATGCCCGGTGCGGTCGGTACCCGCTCACCGTCGACATGGATGACCGCCGTCGCAGGATCGACCCGGCTGCCCAGTTCGGTCACTACCCGGCCGTCCACGCTGACCCGGCCGTCGAGAATCAACTGCTCGGCCGCACGACGACTGGCAATCCCGGCCTGGGCGAGGACCTTCTGCAATCGGATGCCGTCGGATGAACCGTCCACCCACCCATCCTCCGCCGCTTGGTCAGCCACCAACCGAGTCCAGCACCTCGTCCAAGTCGCCGAGATCGGGAATGTGCTCGGCCAATGGAGGCAACTCATCCAACGACGACGCACCTAGGCGCTCGAGGAAATAGGACGTAGTGCGGTACAGGATCGACCCGGACTCCCCATCATGCCCGGCCTCCTCGATCAACCCGCGGGTCAGCAAGGTCTTGATCACGCCGTCGACGTTCACGCCGCGCACCGCGCTGACCCTTCCGCGCGACACCGGTTGTTGATAAGCGATCACGGCGAGGGTCTCCAGCGAAGCTTGCGTCAGTCGGGCTTGTTGTCCGTCCAGTACCCATCGTTCGATGAGCGGGCTGCACTCAGATCGCGTGTAGAAGCGCCAGCCGCCAGCCACCTCGCGCAGGTCGAACCCCCGGCCCTGCTCGGTGTACTCGGCGGACAGATCACGCACCACCGGCTCGACTTCCTCCACCGGCCTGCGGGTCGCCTCCGCCAAGGTCATCACCGACATGGGCTCATCTGCAAGGAGCAGCAGAGCTTCCAAGGCCGCTCGCAGATCCGGAGCACCGAGGGAGTCGTCGTCGGGCGCCTGCGTCCGCGTGACGCCATCTGTGGTGTCGTCGAAGTCCACTTCCTCGTTCACGGCATCCCACCTTCGTCATCGCGTGCCACTGCATCGTTCTCAGTCTCGGATT
>JBMTHB010000351.1:0-2073 GCA_049435845.1 Candidatus Nanopelagicales bacterium
TTCCCTCACGGCCTGGCGGATTTCGGCGGGTTCGAGAACGGTGATCGCGCCACCGAAGCCCAGCACCCAGCGGACAAGCCAGTCGACGCTCGCGTAGTCGATGGTGGCCGTTATGCCGTTCGAAGCTGGCTCTACGGAGTCCCCATCGCGCGCCGAGGCTGCCGCTTCAACGACGGCTACCGGCTCGGTATCCACGACCCAGGCGGCCTGGGGCCGTATCAGTAGTAGCGCGGTTGCCAGCCCCGTGGGAGCGGGGCTGTTCCTATAGGCGATCCTCCGGGCGCAGAGCAGGATGACCGGTCGAATTACCGGAAACGGGGCGTGCGGCGTGCACTCGATCGAGGCGGAAGGTTCGGATGTCTTCAGCGCGCTCACACCAGGCTTTGAGATAGACCAAGCCGTCCACGGTGTAACTTGCGTGCGGTTCGATCCGACGGGTCTCGACTCGATCTCGATCACCGGGTGCGTAGTCGATCTCGATGTGTTGCCCCTGGACCATGGCCGCGTGGAGAACAGCAACGATCGTCGGATCCTCAGGTGCGCCAACATCCATAGGAATCGGTGGGGCTCCCGCGGACTCAAGCTTCGCCATTGCCGTGACGATCGCCCGCTCATCGTGCGACCCGGGTATCTGAGCCAGTACCCGCAGCCCCATGTGCAGGGCCGAGACCTCCTCGGCCGTCAGTCGAAGCGGCTGCTCCAGCGCGACCGGATCGAGAACGTGAATGCGATCGTCGTCCCAGAACTGGATGTCCACGAGTTGGTCTGGACCGTAGCCGGGTATCCCGCAGACAATGAGTTGCCACAGGTCTGTGGTGAGTTGTTCCGCGCTAACGCCGAAATGGGCGGCTGCCTGTTCGATCGTGATGCCATCGTGCGCGCGTAGCCACGGAACCAGCGCCAACAGCCGAGCAAGTCTCTCGGACGCGGTTTCGCTCATCGGTGCGCCGACTCCAATTCCGATAGTCCGGATTCGAAAGCGGCGACGAGGTCTTCCGGACCCAGGATCTGCACTCCAGGGTCGGCACGCCAGAGGAGTTCCAGTAGCCGGTGCTCGCCGTCGGTTATCGAATAGGTGTCAGCGTCCACAAGGGTGGAAGTTCGGTGGCGTCGTAGTTAGGCTCCCCCACCCTCGGGGATCCGAACCAGCGCGGTTACATCGTCCTCGGTGGGCGTATCCGGCATGGTTCCCGAGGCGCCCGTGCGTTCGGATGCGGCAGTCGCGGTCACGGTGACGGCACCCTCGATGCGGGAGATCCGAAACAAGCGCTCAGCGTTGCGTTCGAGATCGAGACCGTTGAGGTACCAGCGACCCTGTCGCGAGTAGAGGCTCCACGGCTCGACGGAGCGCTTATCAACTTCGCTTGAGCCTGGCTTGCGATAGTTGAAGCGCACGACGAGCTTGTCGCGTACCGCACGCATTAATGGAAGCAGCGCTGCTTCCTGCGCGCTTACGTGACCGAACGTTGTGGAAGTGCTCTCCGCGCCTGGCATCGAGCTACTACGGCTGGTTGAGGGAGACATCGACTCAATCTTGCGAATCGCAGTGATGGCGGTGGACTCAAGGACAGCGTTGTCCCACACGAGGGCAGCAAGATTTAGCGCCGCCAGTTCCTCACCATCGAAGGACACTTCCCGAGCCCGGTATTCCGAGGAGTCGATGAGGTATCCCTGCACTTCACCGTGGGCGTCGGCGATAGTTTCGATAGGGATACCCATCGCACGCAATTCATCTTTGTCCCGCTCGAACATTCGCTCGAAGGTAGACGTCGACGCAGTTGGGTCATATCCCGCGACCCCCTCTTGGATAACCCTGCGGGACACCGGTGATCGGGCAGCGAGCAGGGCGATCACCAGGTTCAGGAGACGCTCCGTTCGCGTCACCGAGGTGCTAGCGGACATCCAGAAGATCGATCACGAAGACCAGCGTCGCACCCGCGAGGCGATGACCGGAGCCGGCGGGACCATACGCGAGGTCGGGTGGGATAACGAGTTGGCGACGGCCGCCGACTTTCATCCCCGGAATACCTTCCTGCCAACCTGCGATCAGACCTGAGAGCGGGAAAACGATCG
>JBMTHB010000352.1:0-2067 GCA_049435845.1 Candidatus Nanopelagicales bacterium
AGGTTCTAGGCGGATCGCGACTTCACTGTCGGTGCGACTGAGCAGCCAATCGCTGAGCGCAGTGCGCTCAGAACCTTGGTAGCGCTCGATCAATGCGCGAAGGGTGGTCTCCACGTCGTCTTCGATCACATGGGCAACGCCCGTGCCGCGGACTCCTCTGTAGGGAGGTGTGTCTCCGGCGACCTCGAAGCCAACCCGATCGTCGCGGTTCAGGCGACGGGTGAGCACTGATGTGCGCTGCGTGCAGCACCACAACTCCAGGCCGCGTGGGACGAACCACAGGCTTTGCACCAAGGGTCCCGAGGAACCGTTGGTAGCCAGTCGCACGGGAATCCGAGCCGTGTCCAGGAACGAGACGATCTCCGCCTCGCTCCACGGGCCGGAGGTGATCCGCGCCACGACTAGAGCCGATGCGGGGATCGATCCGAGTGCATGCCAGCGAGTATCGCACCGATACTGTTCGCCGGCCGCCGGGTGATGGCGACATCCCAACGAGGAGGGACGCAGTAGTGGCAGCCCTGCTTGCTCTGCTGTCCAGCCTGTCCTGGGGCACCTCCGATTTCATGGGCGGCCTCGCCGCGCGTCGCGTAGGTGCGGTCCGGGTCCTAGCCGTCTCCTACCCGGCAGGTGCCGTGCTTATCACGCTCCTTGCTCTCGTGGTGATACCCGGAGAGCTGTCGTGGAACGCCATCGCGATCGGCTTGGTGGCAGGCAGCGTCGGCGCACTGGCGATCGGTCTGCTGTACGCCGCTTTGGCGCGCGGGCAGATGGGCATCGTTTCCCCCGTCACCGCAGTGCTTTCGGGTGCTGTTCCCGTCGTCGTCGGTATCGCACTGGGCGAGTCGCTCTCCGGACTGGCGCTCGGTGGGGTGCTCGTCGCGGGAGTAGCTGTGGTTCTGGTGAGTCGTGAGTCAGGACCACATCGGCGCACGCCCGCGCATGCAGTACTCCTTGCGATGGCTAGTGGGCTGGCGATCGGTGTGTACCTGAGCGTCATCGGAACCGCTCCGCTCGATTCGGGTATCTGGGTGGCGACCATCGGGCGATGGTTCTCGACCGTGCTGATGGTGACCATCGTCCTGATCCTGATAGGGCGCGCTCGATCGGCATCCGATCGCACCAGCGTGCGCTTTCCGTGGGGACTGGCGCTCGCGGCCGGTGCACTGGATGCGCTCGCCAACGCGATATTCCAATTGGCTGCACAGCGGGGACTCCTCGCCATTGTTGCGGTGATCGGCTCCCTTTATCCGGCGGCGACGGTCATCCTGGCTCGCATATTGCTGAAGGAGACTTTGTCGCGGGTACAACTCGTGGGAGTCGTGCTCGCGCTCCTCGCTGCAGCGACGTTGGCGCTGGCGTAACGAGGGAATTTCGCCCAAAAGTCCGTGCACAATAAGCGACACGGGCGGCGCGTTCCCCGCTCGGCACGCGAAGGTGTGCCACGGTGGGTGTCATGCAGGTGATTTCGAAAACGGTCGCGTCAGTTCTGTCCATCATCGCCCTCGTTGCCAGCGGGCTCGTCGGGGCGAGCGTCGCGAACGCCGCACCCGGCGACGTCACCGAGATCGGCTTGGCTGCCGGTGCCACGCCTCGCGGCGTAGCGCCCGGCCCCGACGGCAGTATCTGGGTGACCGGTGGCGCCTCGAAGACGGTCGCGAAGGTCACCATGACCGGAGCCGTCACCGCCTACGCCCTGCCGTTGCCAGCGAACGTGGGGAATCCGTGGGGCATCGCCGCCGGCCCAGATGGGAATATGTGGTTCACCCTGCGCGACGGCGGCAAGATCGGCCGGATCACCATGCAAGGCGCTGTATCCGTCATCGACCTGCCCGATTCCACGATGCGCCCGCAAGGCATCGCGGCGGGCTCCGATGGGAATATGTGGTTCACCGAATTGGGTGGCCGGATCGGGCGCGTGACCATGGCCGGAGCAGTGACGATGTTCACGGTGCCGTGGGCGAATTCGCAGCCGCACAGCATCGTGCAGGGCCCCACGGGAAGCAGCCGGATGTACTTCACCGATGCTGGAGCCGACCGAATCGCCTACGTTCTGGTGGATGGCACTAC
>JBMTHB010000353.1:0-2067 GCA_049435845.1 Candidatus Nanopelagicales bacterium
GGGGTGTATGGCCGAGCGATACGGCACCGAACTCGCTGAGGTACTGCCCGAAGCGAGCGCGGTACTTGGCTTCGACTCCTATCCGCAGATCGCAGAGAGACTCGACGCGGTACTCGCCGGCGAAGAACTGCCCTCGCACGCCCCCGTCGACCGTCGCACCCTGCTGCCGATCGCACCTGTGGAGCGGCCGCAAGATCCGAGCGGATGGATTCCGCCCGTACCGCGCATCCGGCTGGGCACCGGTCCGGTCGCCTCGGTCAAACTCGCCACCGGATGCGATCGGCGCTGCTCGTTCTGCGCCATTCCGCGCTTTCGTGGCTCCTTCGTCTCACGCACACCCGCCCAGGTCACCTCGGAGATCGGCGACATGGTGGCAAGCGGGGTCAAGGAGGTGATCCTCGTCTCGGAGAACACCACGTCCTACGGCAAGGATCTCGGTGACATGCGTCTGCTGGAGACCGTGCTCCCGGAGATCGCCGCGGGCACAGGAGTCGAGCGGATCCGGCTGTCGTACCTGCAGCCGGCCGAGATGCGTCCGGGGCTGATCGCCGCGATCGCCGGAACGCCAGCCGTAGCCGACTACTTCGATCTGAGTTTCCAGCACGCCAGTCCTCGGGTGCTACGCACGATGCGCCGCTTCGGCGGCACCGAGGATTTCCTGGAACTGATCGAGGCGGTCAGGTCCATCGCGCCGGACGCCGGTATACGTAGCAATGTGATCGTCGGCTTCCCCGGGGAGACCGACGAGGACGTCGACGAACTCGCGGTCTTCTTGGAGGCCGCCCGACTCGATGCGGTCGGGGTCTTCGCCTACTCCGATGAAGACGGCACGGAAGCCGCGATGCTCGACGGCAAACTCGATGACTTCACCATCGAAGCGCGTCGCGCCCGAATCGCCGACCTGGTCGAGGAGCTGATGGCCCAGCGGGCGGCTGAGCGGATAGGCGAGCGCGTCCGTGTGCTGATCGAGGCGGTCGACGACGAAGGCCCGGTCGGTCGAGCGGCGCACCAGGGACCCGATGATGGTGCCTGCACGATCGTCGGTGATCGGTCGGTGATCGCCGAGGTGGCCGTCGGTGACTGGGTCGAAGGCGAGATCGTCGAATCCGAAGGCGTCGACCTGTTCGTGCGGGTGTGATCGCGTGCGGGTCACGTGGAACCTTCCGAACCTGCTGACGATTGCGCGTCTAGCGGCCGTGCCCGTCGTGGGTGTCCTGCTGTTCGCGCAGACGACGCTGGCGCGGGATCTGGCGGCGGTGATCTTCGTGGTAGCCGCTGTCACGGACATCATGGATGGGGCGATCGCCCGGAAACGTGGGATCACGAGCGACTTCGGTGCGCTCATGGATCCGATCGCCGACAAGGCGTTGATCACCGTCGCCCTGGTCGGCCTATCCGCCTTAGGTGATCTGGCCTGGTGGGTCACGATAATCATCTTGATCCGTGAGTTCGGTGTCACCGCACTGCGCCTGTCCGTGCTTCGCTACGGAGTGCTACCTGCATCGCGCGGAGGGAAACTGAAGACCGTGGTGCAGATCATCGCCATCGCGATGTTCCTGGCGGTCGGACCCGCATGGTGGGTGGATATCGCATCGGTGGTCATGGGGACAGCGATCGTCTTGACCGTGGTGACAGGCATCGACTATGCCGTGCGCGTCATGCGAATCCGTAAGGCGCGCACATGAGCGAACTCCCCGGCCCCTCCGAAGTGTCCGAACCGTCCGAACTCTCCGAACGCATCGTCGCGGCGCTCCGCGGGCGCGGGTGGAGTATCGCGACCGGCGAGTCCCTCACCGCCGGCATGGTGGCCTCCACATTGGCCGAAGTGCCCGGTTGTTCGGATGTGCTGCGCGGGGGAGTGATCGCCTACCAAGTGGACGTCAAGGAGTCCGTGCTCGGCGTCAGTGACCGGGCGATCGCCCAGGGCGTGGTCAGCGAACAGGTAGCGCTGGAGTTGGCCCACGGTGCGGCGCGGACATTGGGTGCCCGGGTGGGCGTGGGGACTACCGGGGCAGCCGGTCCGCAGCCGCACGACGGTGCCCCCGCGGGAACGGTCTGGGTCGCGGT
>JBMTHB010000354.1:0-2041 GCA_049435845.1 Candidatus Nanopelagicales bacterium
GGAGCGAACCGGAACCACTTCGATCGTCGTGCTGGTGCGCTTCGACACGCGCGGAATCACCCTCGATGAGGTGACGGGACGACTTGGTGGCGGCCCGGTGCAGTTCGGAGGGAGGATCGACGCCGACGGCTACCGACTAGGGCAGGGCGGTGGCTTCTACGACCGAGCCCTGCGGGACATCGCCGAGGATACATCCGTCATCGCCATCGTGTTCGAAGACGAGGTAGTCGAGCGCGTGCCGCGCGAATCCCATGATCATCGAGTGGACGTGGTCGTCACCCCGGAACGGGTGCGCTGGCTGTCGATGCCCGACTGACTCTATTTCGGCGCGAGTGGTATCAACGTGAGGGTATTGCGCGCTGCCTTCCGCACTGCCTCATCGGTGAACGGCCAGGGGAACTGATCACCGACAACCCAGGTATCGATCTGGTCGCTGTAGTTGCGGTTATAGGTATGGCCGGAGTTCCCGGTCAGGTTCACCCAGGTCGAAGCATCGAAATCCGAAACGTCGATCACTTGGCGCATACTCGGTACCCAATCGACCCCGAAACCATTCGACGGCGTCCAGCCCGTCGCGTTGATGGCCGACTCGCTGCCACTCACTTCCACCGGTCCGCGGTTGAACACCATTTCGATGGGTGCGATGCCACTCGTCCCGAGCGTCGCATTCTCGAACGTGAGGGTGTGGAGTGATCCCCATCGCCATGATCCTGGATCGCCCCCCAGGAGGTCCTCGAGTTGCACCACCGCCGCTACCTGCGCGGCTGCGAGGAGTGCATCACGATCTTCTACATCGGGTGTGGTCTTGTCGTCCCACCATACGTTCGTCGGCTCATCCCAGATGTTCTCGATGACCTGCCAGAAACGATCGTTGCCGCTGGAGGTGATCATTTCGGTGTCGGCCGCTGCATCGAACATCCGCTCGACCATCTGCGCCCAAACCGCGTTGAAGTACGCAGCACCGGCTGAGTCAGCGCTTTGCTGGAAATCCCACGTCGCGAGCAGTTCCCGTGCAGCGGCAGTGCCATCCGGAGCCGGAAGACCGAGCAGCCGTGGCACGAGGAAGTCGGCCAGCGCATTGTGACTATCCATCTGGATCGTGCGCATCCGTTCCGCGGTGATCTGCGCACCGGCGGCTGTCGCCGATTCGATCAGCTCCACGATCCGCTGACTACGTGCACCGTAGGCCCAATCGTCGGTGAGGAAGTACCCGTAGTCCGGCCCGATGACAGCCTGATTGGCGGTGACGATCCATCCCTCGGGAGGATCGATCACGGTCGGCAACGCCTCGAACGGAATGAAGCCCGACCACGAGTACTCACTCGTCCATCCGGGGATCGGCCACTTGCCGTCGTATCCCTCCCTGATCGGGATACGTCCAGGCGCCTGATAGCCGATCCGACCCTCGGTGTCGGCGTACAACAGGTTCTGCGCCGGCACCGCCAGGAGTCGCGCCGCGTCACGGAAGCCCTGCCAATCGGTCGCAGTATTGAGCGCATCGAAGGCGTCGAAGGTCGGCTGGGGGTCCAGTGCGGTCCACCGCAAAGCTACGGCGTAGCCATCACCCCGCGCTGCGCGATCACCTCCACCTGCTGATCCGGGTGCCGGCACCGGGGCGTCCGCGCCGATGACGTCGTAGATCGGGATGTCCTCGATGCCGGAGATGATCGGTCCATCGCGGGTGGACCGGATCTCGATCTCTACCGGATCGCCCCCCGCAACCTCAATCACCTCGCTGCGGACCTCGAGCGGAAGTTGCACACCGTCGAACAAGTACGTGTCGCCCATCACCTGATGCAGCACCAGGTCGGTCCCGTCCGGGCCGAGGTTGGTGAAGCCCCACGCGATGCGGCCGTTGTGGCCGATGAACACACCGGGCAGTCCGGCCATGGTCCAACCGGAGACGTCGTAGTTGCAGTCATCGTCGAGTTCCCAGCATCGCAACGACGCCTGGTACCACAGGCTCGGCATCGCCGGTGCCAGGTGCGGATCGTTGGCCAGCAACGGCAACCCGGTATCGGTCTTGGATCCGGCTACCGCC
>JBMTHB010000355.1:0-2039 GCA_049435845.1 Candidatus Nanopelagicales bacterium
GTGCAGGACTGCAACCGGGCGATGGTGTCGGGCGCAGCAAGCAGTTCCTGTCGGGTGCTCGCGTCCACCACCAGCGCTGCGGTGATCAGGTAGCCGAGCACTGTGGGATCGCTGGGTACCTGTTCATCTTCATCGCGTTCCTCTGCCAGCCGACCTCCCAGGGCGGCGCGGTATTTGTCGAAGGCGGCTGCGGCGCGGGCGGCCTGCAGGCCAACCACCGGATCGGACGCATCCACTTCCGGTTCGGGGAGGAAATCCACCGTCGCGCGCAGCAAGGGAGCGGATCGATCGACATCCACGATCTGGAAGCGTCGTCCACCGATGGCGACGATGTCGTAGCGCCCGTCGTCGAGTCGTTCGGCTTGACGCAGTTGTGCCGTGACACCGACGGGGAACATATCCCCAGCAGGAAGCCGTGATTGCGGACCGGTCGTGGCGACCCCAGCGGCGTGCTCGCGCACTGCCACGATGCCGAATTCCCGCTCGTCCTCGGGCTTGGCGAGAAGTTCCTCGACCATCATGCGATAACGGGGTTCGAAGATATGCAGTGGAAGCACCAGACCTGGAACGAGAGCGGTTGTCAGCGGAAAGAGCGGCAACTGCGTGGTCACCATGCGAGCGTAGACTCGGGCTCGTGCTACGGCTCATCGACATTCGGGATTCGCGCGCCGATCCCCGCGAGATCGTTCCCCGGGCGGCCATGGACCTCGCCGATGCCGGTGCAGTGATCCGTCCGGTGCTGGATGCGGTCCGCGACCAGGGCGCGTCGGCCGTGCTGGACGCCTGCGAGCGCTTCGACGGGGTCCGGCCTACATCGCTTCGGGTGCCGTCGGAGGTGATCGAACAAGCCGCCGCCGGCCTGGACCCGGCGGTGCGGCGCGCACTGGAAGTCTCGATCGAGCGAGCTCGGCGCGTGCACGCGGATCAACGTCGAGTCGACGTCATCACCGACGTCGTTCCGGGTGGAACGGTAACCGAGCGGTGGCTGCCCGTGGCGCGCGTCGGTCTCTACGTTCCCGGTGGTCGCGCGGTGTACCCCAGCAGCGTCGTCATGAACGTCGTACCCGCGCAGGAAGCGGGGGTTCCTTCTTTGGCAGTTGTGAGTCCGCCGCAGAAGGATTTCGGCGGTTGGCCGCACCCAACCGTGTTGGCTGCCTGCGCGTTGCTCGGCGTGGACGAGGTGTACGCGGTCGGCGGAGCCCAGGCTGTTGCGATGCTCGCCTACGGCGTGACCTTGCCCGATGGCAGTCGTTGTGAGCCGGTGGATCTGGTCACCGGTCCGGGCAACATCTACGTCACTGCCGCCAAGCGTGAACTGCAGGGGATCATCGGCATCGACTCCGAAGCCGGTCCTACCGAAGTCGCAATCTTGGCCGACGATTCCGCCGACCCGCGTTACGTCGCAGCGGACTTGATCAGCCAGGCCGAGCACGACGTCATCGCCGCCGCGGTGTTGGTCACCACGAGCGCGGAACTTGCCGAGGCGGTGCTCGCGGAGGTGCGGGCACAGGTGGCGAGCACCAAGCACGTGGAGCGGATCACCGAAGCGCTCACCGGCATCCAGAGCGCAGTGATCGTGGTCCGGGATCTTGCCCAGGGACTTGCGGTGGTCGACGCATACGCAGCCGAGCATCTCGAGATTCACACGCGCGAGGCACGCGACGTTGCCATGCGCGTGCGCAATGCCGGCGCGATCTTCGTCGGCCCGTGGGCGCCGGTGTCCCTGGGGGACTACTGCGCTGGCTCCAATCACGTGCTGCCGACCATGGGAGCTGCTCGGCACTCCTCGGGACTGTCGGTCCAGAGTTTCCTGCGCGGCGTACACGTCATCGAGTACGACCGTTCGGCTCTGCTCGACGTCTCAGAGCACGTGGTGGCTCTGGCCAACGCCGAGGACCTGCCCGGACATGGCGATGCCATCACGGTCCGACTCGATGGGCAATCGCGCGATCGATCGCTCGACCAGTGACCGCGCAGGACTACCGACCTCCGGTCCGCGCCGACCTCGCCGGCGAGCAGCCGTACGGTGCCCCGCAATT
>JBMTHB010000356.1:0-2037 GCA_049435845.1 Candidatus Nanopelagicales bacterium
GCCTTCGCCTGGGCCTCGGCCTGGGCGCGTTCGGCCTCGACCGCGGAGGCGATGACGTTTTCGCCGCGCGCCTGGCGTTCGGCCGCGTCGACCCCGACGGCACCGTCTACCTCACGGCACCCGAAGGCGAAGTGGTCGTCGGACAGTACGCCGCCGGATCGCCCGAGGAGGGTCTGGCATTCTTCGCACGCAAGTACGACGATCTCGTCGTCGAGATCGACCTGGTCACCATCCGACTCGCCGATGGACGCGCTAAACCCGATCACGCCCGTGCCGTGATCGAACGGGTCCGAGCCGGACTGGCCGAGCGATCCTTCGTGGGCGATGTCGAGGCGCTGCAGCGCAAGGTCGATCTCGCAGAAGTCGAACTGCAAGCTGCCACCACTCGACAGGCGGAGCATCGCGAAAAGCTCAAGGACGAGGCCAAAGCAGCCCGCGAGGCGCTGGCCACCGAGGCGGAGGGTCTCGCCGACTCCACCGCATGGAAGGCCACCACCGAGCGCTTCGCGGCGATCGTCGATGAGTGGAAGGCATTGCCTCGCTCGGACCGTTCCCTGGAGCAGGAACTGTGGAAGCGCCTGAGCGCGGCACGCGCGGCGTTCGACAAGCGCCGCAGGGCGCACTTCGCCGAACTCGATGTGCAGCGCAAGGAAGCACTGGCAGTGAAGAAGGATCTCATCGCGCAGGCCGAGAAGCTCGCCCAGTCCACCGACTGGGCAGCCACGACTCGCGCCTTGAAGAAGCTCATGGACGAGTGGAAGCGAGCACCGCGCGGCTCGCGCTCCGATGAGGATCGGCTGTGGAAGAAGATCAAAGCGGCCCAGGATTCGTTCTACTCCGCGATGAAGGCAGCGGACGCTGCGAAGGACGAGAAGCTCGCTCCGAACGTGGAGGCCAAAGAGGCGCTGGTCATCAAGGCCGAGGCGTTGGTACCCCTACCCGCCGATGCCGACCTCTCCGCGATCAAGAAGCAACTGCGCGCCATTCAGGACCAGTGGGATAAGGCCGGCGACCTGCCTCGGGCACATCGCGCGCGCCTGGAGAACCGTTTGAAGAAGGTCGAGGATGTCGTCCGCAAGGCTGAGAGCAACGCCTGGGACAAGGACGATCCGGAGAAGCGGGCACGCGCGGAGTCCACGGCGAACGCGTTCACCGACGCTTTGGCCAGACAGGAAGCGGAACTGGCCCAGGCGCAGGCACGCGGCGACGATCGTGCCGTGCGCAAACTGTCCGAGTCGATCGAGAACACCCGGGCACTTCTGGAGGCCGCACAGCGCATCGCGCGCTAGCGACCGATCAACTAGACCCGGTAGGCGTCGTACACGCCTTCGACGGTGCGCACCGCCTTCAATACCGAGCCCAGGTGCTTGGGGTCGGCCATTTCGAAGGTGAATCGCGACATGGCCACCCGATCCCGGGTGGTGGCAACCGATGCACTCAAGATGTTGACGTGGGTGTCGGACAACGCGCGTGTGACATCGGCTAGCAGCCTGGACCTATCCAGGGCTTCGACCTGGATGTTCACCAAGAACACACTCGAGGGAGTGGGCGCCCACTCGACTTCGACCTCCCGCTCGGGATGCTCGCGCAGGTTCGGCACGTTCACGCAATCCTGCCGGTGCACCGACACCCCCGAACCCCGGGTGACGAATCCCATGATGGGATCGCCGGGAACCGGTGTGCAGCATCGTGCCAACTTCACCCATAGGTCGTCGGCCCCCTTCACGACGACGCCGACGTCCTGGGAAGCCGACGCACGTCGCCCGGGAGTTGGGGTGATCGTCTCGGCGGCGTCATCCGCGGCGCCGTCGACCCCACCTGCTGCTTCCACCAGCCGCTGGACGATCGTCGCTGCCGAGATGCGCCCCTCGCCTACGGAGGCGTAGAGCGCGGTTATGTCGGCTTGATTCAGATCGACGGCGATGGTCGCAAGCGCCTGATTGGTCATGAGCCGTTGGAGTGGCAGGCCCTTCTTGCGCATCGCCCGTGCGATCTGGTCTTTGCCGTTGTCGATGGCCTCATCGCGTCGCTCCTTGG
>JBMTHB010000357.1:0-2026 GCA_049435845.1 Candidatus Nanopelagicales bacterium
ACCACTACCGACGCGGCCAACCGATCATGCAAGCCGCGTCCTTGATCGTCGTGGACGACCGCCGGGATGACCAGCAGGATCAAGGCGGTGCGGACGACCACTCGCCACAGTGGCAGCCGGTTGCCGTCTATCGAAATCACCCGAAGGCCGACGAGCCGCTGACCGAAGGAAGCGCCGGTCAGCCAGGTGAGGACGATCACTTCACCGGTGAATATCAGCAAGGTCGCCAGCATCGACCCATTCGATCCGTAGCCGAACTGAGGGAAGACGAGGAGGGCCACGAGCACGCTGGCGAACCAGTCGATGAGGAACGCCACGACCCGACGCATGAACCAGGCGCGCTGCTCGGTGGGGGCGGACTCCACCCGATCACCGTATTGGCAGGCCTTGTCGGACCTCACCCGGTGGCCGCGTTAACACTGCCGAAACAGTCGGGATACCCCTGCGACACGACGAGTTCCTAGATTCCTGCCATATCCAGCGGCACCGGGCCGCTGAGCGAGGCGATGCACGCGAGTGCAGGAGGTGGAAATGTTCAGCAATGCTGACGAGGTCCTGAAGTACGTCAAGGACAACGGGGTCGAGTTCGTCGACGTCCGATTCATCGATCTTCCGGGCGTCATGCAGCACTTCAACGTGCCAGCGGAGTCCTTTGGTCCGGAGGCCTTTGAGGACGGACTGATGTTCGACGGATCCTCGATTCGCGGCTTCCAGTCGATCCATGAGTCGGACATGAAGCTCGTTCCTGACCCGGCGACGGCGTTCATCGACCCGTTCCGGTCTGCCAAGACGCTGGTCATGAACTTCTCGATCCTGGACCCGTTCACCAATGAGCCCTACAGCCGCGACCCGCGCAACGTCGCTGCGAAGGCCGAGGCCTACCTCGCCTCCACGGGTATCGCGGACACTGTCTACTTCGGCCCCGAGGCCGAGTTCTACGTCTTCGACGACGTCCGTTTCGAGACCAACCAGCACTCCGGCTACTACTTCATCGACTCGATCGAGGGAGCCTGGAACACCGGACGCGTCGAGGACGGCGGCAACCGCGGGTACAAGACCCGTTACAAGGGTGGTTACTTCCCGGTTCCCCCGGTCGACCACTACGCCGACCTGCGCGACGAGATGGTCGCCACGCTGATGCAGGTGGGTCTGCAGGTCGAGCGGTCCCACCACGAGGTCGGTACCGCTGGTCAAGGTGAGATCAACTACAAGTTCAACACTCTCCAGCACGCCGCCGATCAGGTCATGTTGTTCAAGTACGTGATCAAGAACGTCGCCTGGGCTGCGGGCAAGACCGCCACCTTCATGCCCAAGCCGCTGTTCGGTGACAACGGTTCGGGCATGCACTGCCACCAGTCCCTGTGGAAGGGCGGGGATCCGCTGTTCTACGACGAGATGGGCTACGGCGGCCTGTCGGATACCGCCCGCTGGTACATCGGCGGCCTGCTCTCCCACGCGCCGTCGCTGCTGGCCTTCACCAACCCGACTGTCAACAGCTACCACCGCTTGGTGCCGGGCTTCGAGGCTCCGGTGAACTTGGTGTACTCCGCGCGCAACCGCTCGGCGTGCATCCGCATCCCCGTCACCGGCAACTCCCCCAAGGCCAAGCGCATCGAGTTCCGCGTGCCCGACCCGTCGAGCAACCCGTACTTGGCGTTCTCGGCGATGCTCATGGCCGGGATCGACGGCATCAAAAACAAGATCGAGCCCATGGCGCCGGTGGACAAGGACCTGTACGAGTTGCCTCCGGACGAGTTGGCCAACATCCCGCAGGTGCCAGGTTCACTACCCGCAGTGCTCGAGGCTCTCGAAGCCGACAACGAGTACCTGCAAGCGGGCGGTGTCTTCCCCGCCGATTTGATCGAAACCTGGATCGACTACAAGCGCACCAACGAAGTCGATCCGATCCGCCTTCGTCCTCATCCGCACGAGTTCGAGCTCTATTACGACATTTAGGACTCCCTTCGCGTCGATTCGCCTCGCGCGCATGGGAACAGCGAAGAGCCCCCCCCGCCTTGGGGGGGGG
>JBMTHB010000358.1:0-2019 GCA_049435845.1 Candidatus Nanopelagicales bacterium
TTTGTCCGGCGTGGCCATGGACGTGGTGGTGGATTCGGTTTCGGTGGCCACGACGTCGCCCTGGTCTTCCGGAGCGTCTAGGTGACCGCGACAGCCGTACCACCCACGAACAGCGACATCGATCCCCGCTCCCCCAAGGTGCGGCTCGCACAGTTCTTCGACGATGGGCTCTTCGAACTCATCACCCCTGACGACGACCGCGGCGTGCTCTCCGCAGTCGGCAAGGTAGCCGGCGCCCCGTGCGTCGCCTTCGCCACCGATCCGACGGTGCAGGGCGGCGCGATGGGTAACGACGGTTGCCGGGCGATCGTCACCGCATACGACCGCGCCTTCGCCGACTCGGTTCCCGTCGTGGGCATATGGCATTCCGGCGGTGCGCGACTTCGCGAGGGTGTGCTGAGCCTGGACGCGGTCGGTCGGGTGTTCGCCGCGATGACCCGCGCTTCGGGCAAGGTGCCTCAGATCTCGGTGGTGCTCGGACCCGCTGCCGGTGGCGCCGCCTACGGACCAGCCCTCACCGACCTGGTGATCATGGGGCCGAACGGCCGGATCTTCGTGACCGGTCCGGAGGTGGTGAAGTCGGTCACCGGAGAAGCCGTGGACATGGACATCCTGGGGGGACACGAGCCGCACGGTCGGCGCAGTGGAGTCGTCCACATCACCAAGGACACCGACCGCGAGGCACTCGATGAGGCACGCACCCTGGTCTGTCTGCTCGGCCAGCAAGGATCCTTGAACGTCGATCGGATCCAGGACACCGACCTGGGGGCACTGATGCCCGAGTCCTCCCGCCGGGCCTACGACGTCCACCCGCTGGTCGAGGGTTTCGTCGACGATGGAACCTTCACCGAGCTGCACGCTAGGTGGGCGCCGAACATCGTGGTCGGACTGGGTCGCCTCGGCGGGCGCACGGTCGGCGTGGTCGCGAACAACCCACTGCGCCTCGGTGGTTGCCTGGATTCGGCAAGCGCCGAGAAGGCCGCCAGATTCGTGCGGATGTGCGATGCGTTCGCCGTGCCGCTGGTGGTGCTGGTGGACGTGCCCGGTTACCTGCCCGGCCTGGGCCAGGAGTGGGAGGGCGTGGTGCGCCGCGGCGCGAAGCTGCTGCACGCGTTCGCCGAATGCGTGGTGCCGCGAGTCACGGTGGTCACCCGCAAGGCCTACGGCGGCGCCTACGTGGCGATGAACTCCGCATCCCTCGGCGCCACCAAGGTTTACGCCTGGCCCGATGCCGAGGTGGCGGTAATGGGCGCGGTTGCCGCGATCCGCATCCTGCACCGCAAGCGACTTGCCGAGGTTCCCCCGGAGTCACGCGAGCAGGTGGAACTCGAACTCGCTGCAGAGCACGAGGTGATCTCCGGTGGCATCAAGCGCGCCATCGAACTCGGTGTGGTGGACGAGGTGGTCAAACCGATCGCCACCAAGAAGACGGTCGCTCAGATCCTGCTCGATACCCCCGGTGTGCGCGGGGTGCACGGCAATATCCCGCTCTAAGGCCAATCCCTTTCGGACACACCAACCGTCAGTAGTTCGGCTTATCCGGCTCGATCTGCGAAACCCAGGCGTTGATGCCGCCGCCAACGTGGATGGCGTTCAACCCCGCGCCCTTCGCTACCGCGAGAGCCTCGGCCGAGCGACCGCCCACCTTGCAGAACAGGACCACCTGCTTGTCCTGCGGCAGTTTCTCCAGCGCCGAGCCGTTCATGAACTCGCCTTTGGGGATGAACTCCGAGCCATCGATGGTCACGATCTCCCACTCGATCGGTTCGCGCACGTCCACCAGCACGAAGTCACGCTCCCCTGCGGCGCGTTCGTCGAGCATCTTCTTCAGGTCCTGAACCGAGATCGTCGAGTCACGCGCGGCATCGGCGGCCGCGTCGGAGATCACGCCGCAGAAGGCGTCGTAGTCAATCAGCTCCTTGACCGTCGCATTTGGTCCACACACCGCGCAGTTCGGATCCTTGCGGATCTTCACCTGCCGGTAGTCCATCTCGAGTGCGTCGTAGACCATCAACCGGC
>JBMTHB010000359.1:0-2018 GCA_049435845.1 Candidatus Nanopelagicales bacterium
GCTCGCACCGAATCTGGTCGCGGGCCTGGCATCGATCCAGACGGCTACGGCGCTTGCCTCGGCCGTCGACGAATCGCTTCGGGGGGGCACCGCCGTCTGGTGCCCGGGCTCGGTGGCCACGGCAGCGAGCGATCTATTGACGATGGCCGACCTGCTCGACCTGGCAGATCCGGGCGCGGATGCTGCGGGTGTTCGGGAGCTGGGCAACGCTGCGTCGGCGCTGCGCACCGGTGATGTGGAGTGGATCGTCGCGTGCCCCCCCGAAGAGTCCGCTATCGATGCTCTCCTGGCAGAGGTTGCCGTCGGTCTGGCATGCGGCCTCGCGGTTCGAGGAGTGCTGCTCGCCCCGATGCCGAGCAAGTCCGACGGCTGGTCGAAGCAGATCCGCGCTGCCGCCCGTCGTCGCTTCGAAGGAGTGTGCGAGCGATTGCATCCACTGCCGGTGGCCAGAACCAGGCGCGGTGCCTCTCCCGGATTCGCTGAGTCGGGAATCGACGTGAGTGCGAAGGTGTGCGCCGTATCGGTTAACTCGCACGCCGACGGAACGTTGATATGGAGCATCACGATCCCTGGGTTATCCGCGGTGAGCGCCGCGATCGGGGTGTGGAGTGACGATCCGGCCTACTCCACCACGCACGTCGTCCTGGAGATAGGTGGCCGCACCGTCTATCGCGCTGTGGATTCCACTGTGCGTCGGTGCACAGCAACCGAGGCCGTCGTCTCCGGTGACTCCGTCGCCGTGACGTTCCTTCCCGCGCCGCAGCAGTGGCCGACGATCCAGGACGGTGGTGCAGACGATGGATGAAGTGGAACGTCCCCCGTGGTGGATGTCAGATGACCAGGATGCCGAGCAGCCTCGCGAAACCGCAGCATCATGGTCGTCGTTGCTCGGCTCGCTGGGTTCGCTGAGTTCGCTCGGCTCACTGGGCTCACTAGGCACCGTGGCCAGCGAGTTGTGGGCGGCATCCGGGGCCGCGGACCATGGGCAGCACACCGATCCCGCCGAGAACCCGGAGTGCATCGTGTGTCGGGCGATGGTGGCATTCGCTGCGTCGTCTCCTGAGGTGCGAGAGTTACCGGGCATCCGTTGGCTGCCTACTCGACGCGTCTAGATTGAGCCGGTGACTACCCCTGCACCACCTGAGGGTGACCTCGGCGCGGGCAGTATCGGCGTTGACATCGGCGGCACGAAGATCGCCGCGGGTGTGGTCGATGCCGATGGCCGGATCCTGCGCACCGCGCGCCGTCCCACGCCGCGCAATGACGCCACCGCGGTGCTCTCCGAAGTCGCTTCCGTCGTGGACGAATTGCAGTCCACGGTGGATGGATCCATCGCAGGTGTGGGAATAGGTGTCGCCGGTGGAGTCGATCAGAGTCGATCCACGGTGTATTTCGCCCCGAACCTTGCGTGGTCGCAGGTGCCGGTGCGCACCGTGGTCGAGGCCTCGACCGGACTGCCGGTGGTGGTCGAGAACGACGGAGCGGCGGCGGCCTGGGCGGAAACCCGGTTCGGTGCCGGTCGCGGCCGATCGCACGTAGTGATGGTCACCGTCGGCACCGGAATCGGTGGCGGCATCGTCGTCGACGGTCATGTCATGCGCGGTGCGCACGGCGTCGCAGCGGAGATCGGACACTTGAATGCAGTACCCGACGGTCGCTCCTGCGGATGCGGCCGCAACGGTTGCTGGGAGCAGTACGCCAGCGGCAACGCACTCGTGCGCGAAGCCCGCGCTCTGGCAGCCGAACGTCGACCTGAAGCGGGCACGCTGTTGTCCCTGGGCGATGGCACACCCGAAGGCGTCGAAGGTTCGCACATCACACGAGCGGCAGCACTTGGTGATCCGGTTGCCATCGCAGCCTTCGGCATCGTCGGGACATGGCTCGGGCGCGGCCTAGCCGACCTCACCGCGATCGTGGACCCCGACGCCTTCGTGATCGGTGGTGGAGTGTCCGAGGCCGGCGATCTGCTGCTGGCCAGTGCGCAACGGACGCTCACGGAGAAGGTCTTCGGTGGATCG
>JBMTHB010000360.1:0-2017 GCA_049435845.1 Candidatus Nanopelagicales bacterium
CACGTCTCGGTCATTTGGATTTCACACGATTTGGCTGACAGCGCCGTTGCCTTCGGGAAGACTGGTGCTTCGCCAGTCGTGCGCGACGGGCGCCCATTAGTGGAGGAGTCATCATGTTTTGTGTTATCAGCCAGTGGACATCAACCGAAGGGCTGAGCGACGAGCTCGAAGAGACCGTAAGGAGCGCCTTCGTCCCGGGCATCATGGCGTTGGGTGCGGTCAGCGTGCACTTCGTGGAGACCGACGAACGATCCATGCAGGTCGTGACGGTGTATCCCGATGAGGAGACGGCCAACGTTGCCCGCGAGAAGCAAGAAGCGATTCGCGCCCAGGCGGTCAGCCAGATGCCCGTGCAGTACGTGGGCGAGGTTCGCGGGCGAGTCTTCGCGAACGGCTGAACAGGCTCCTGTTCGTCACACTAGATGCGAACGTATGGATGGTCGAGGCCTTGAGCCTGTGAGCTGCGTGTAGGGACGTTGCCGCGCATCCTTCGGTTCCGACTGACTCCTTCAAATCACGGGGGAGGTCGATGATTGCGTCATAGCCTGTGGCATATGGCGCATGCGATGGAATCAACACAGCCCGAGACCTTGGTAGCCGTTCATCAGGTCCCTGCCTCAAAGATCGCTGATTATGAGGCGTGGCTGGTCGACTCAGGTCGAATCGAGATGGGTTTCTCTGGATTCATGTCACGGGAAGTCATCAAACCCGTCGCTGGCGGACAGGACTTCTACACACTCGTGGTGCGCTTCGACTCCTCGGACAGCCTCGGTAAGTGGCTAGACAGCAGTGATTGGGAAGGCCTTCACGCACGCCTACGGAGCCTTGTCGACAGCACGGATCGGTACGGGACAGATGAGCGTTACCTGACGCCGTTCTGGTATCGGCCCGATCCGCACTCAGTCCCAGCACCGACGTGGAAGATCTGGCTATCGACAGTGGTGGCCCTGTACCCGGCCATCTTCGTCATCTCGCTGCTCTTGGGAGGGGTAACCCTGCCGTTCGCCGCGATGCTTCTGCTGTCCAACCTGGTGGCCGTAGCCAGCGTTTCGTGGATAACGGGTCCGACAGTCCGGCGAGTCTTGCGGGCGTGGATGGCGGCCCCGAAGAGTCAGGCGCGGGTGACCGTGCTGGGGACTTTGGCGATCCTGGCCACGCTAGGTCTGCTCCTCGCCGTCTTTCTCCAAGTGCCGATGTCCTAGGCGTAAGCCGTCGCGCCTATCCCCTCTGCTCAGCCTGAAGTTCAGTCAGGCAGCGAACGATGAGGCGATGGTCCTCGGTATCGGCTGACCGGAGGCGTGGATGCTGCAGACGATTCCCACGTTCGCCGCGGAGATCTGCCGACGCTGGATCTGCTACCTGAGCATTCAGAGATCCGTATAGGCCCGCGCGCTTTGCACTCGGTGTCGCTGTGTGTTCCCGCTGGTCGACCGACAAATCGATGCCGTGGCCGGTGAAGGCGAGCGGAACTCCGCCGAGAAAGGGGGCGGAGCCTGCCCGTTTTGTGTGCGGAAGAAGCACGCGGTGCTGGATTGCCAGGGGATTTGAGGGTTTTGTGAACTAGTCACCACGGTCGGTTCTGGTAGTGAACCAACCAGTCTTGTTGTTGACCACCCTGCGGCACGCGACGCAAAGGTGTTGATGGGTTGCGAATGTGTGAACTTTTGCCAAGATCTGATGAACGCGCCTCGCAAGGCGTTGAACACCGATACATTGATTCCGTCATTGTGTCGAGCTAGGGGGGCCCCAGTGTTCGACGATCTCCTGACGTACGTTCCACCAAGTCTTGGCGGGATCGTCGACGTCATCGCGGAGGCGCGCTTCGGCGATACCTCAAAACGAGCATGGATCATGCCCAATGGCACCATCGAAATTGTCTTTTTCCTCGACGGAGCCAAAATCGAGGGCTTTTATATGGGCGACGATGCTGCCTCAGAGCGTGGGTCCCGAAACAATTTCTCTCTGCTGTTTGGGGCACAGACCAAGCCTCAAGTGGTGATAGCTCCGAATTCGCGCG
>JBMTHB010000361.1:0-2014 GCA_049435845.1 Candidatus Nanopelagicales bacterium
GGAGCGTCCGGGGTCGATACCGCTTCGGTCGCGAGACGCACGCAACGATGGAGACCCACAGCATCGTGGCGCGTTGGAATCCCGAGGCGAAAATCCTCGAACTCTGGACGAGCACTCAGGCGCCCTTCATCGTGCGCAAGGAGATCGCCCACGTTCTCGACCTCGATCTTGACAGTGTCGTCATGCACGAGGTCGCAGTCGGTGGCGGCTTCGGGGCCAAGTCGAAGATCTGCGAGTACGAGGCGATCGCCTGTGCTCTGTCGATCAAGACAGGCCGACCCGTTCGCCTCGTCCTCACCCGCGAGGAGGACTTCACCGCGACCAAGAGTCGACACTCCTTCGACATCGAAATGGAGACCTCGGTTACGGAGGAGGGGCTGTTGTGCTCTCGTGACGTCGTCCTCCGCGTCGACAACGGTGCCTACAACCACTCCGGCCCGTCGGTGATGGCCAATGGCACGCAGGTCATTGGGTCCCTCTATCGAATCCCTGAGGTGACCATCGACGCCAACCTCGTCTACACGAACAAGCAGCCCGGCGGCCAGTTCCGTGGCTATGGTGCACCGCAGGTGGTCTTCGCCATCGAATCCCAGGTCGACGAACTCGCGGAGCAACTGGGCATCGACCCGATCGACTTCCGGATTCGCAACGCCAACCAGGCCGGCGACGTCACCCTCACCGGCTGGCGAATCGACTCGGCCCGACTCGTCGAATGCCTCGAGCGCGCCCGCGATGAGATCGGCTGGGCCGAGAAGAAGGCCCTCAAGGGCAGCGGTCGCGGGGTGGGCTTCGCCGCCGCCATCCATGTCTCCGGCGCGAACATCTACGAGGGAGCCAATCGCAGCAGCGCTGCCATAGACATCGGGGCCGACGGCAGCATCCGACTCCGCTTCGGTGGCTGCGATGCTGGCACCTGGCAGAAGACCCTTCTCGGGCAGTTCGCCGCAGCAGAGCTCGGCGTCGAGCCTGAAGCCATCGACATCCTCACCATGGAGTCCCATCAGACCCCGCATGAACTGGGTGCGTGGTCAAGTCGGGGCACCTACATGAGCGGCCATGCGGTGGGCAATGTCGCACGCCAGGCCGCGACCATCCTCGCCGAGAATGCCGCGCGCATGCTGGATGTTCCAGCGACGGAGATCGATCTTCGCGATGGTCACGCGGTGGGCCCGCGGGGATCGGTGTCGTTCGCCGAGATCGTCGCGGATGGCTGCGATGGCCTGCTCAGCGTGTCGGAGGAGGTCGAGCTTCCGATCGATTACGTCAATCGCGAGACCGGCATCGCGAACATCTCCGGTGCCTACTCCTTCGCGGTGCAGGCCGTCGAGGTTGAGGTCGACCGCGAGACCGGCAAGGTCCGGGTGCTCGATGTCGTCTCAGTGCACGACTCAGGGGTGGCGATCAACCCGATCGGTGCGGAGAGCCAGGTCGTCGGTGGGGGGGCCATGGGACTGGGACTTGCCCTCGGCGAGGAGCTCCTCACCGAGGGCGGGCGTGCGATGACCCGCTCGTACATCCAGTACCCCCTGCCGCGGACGGCCGATCTGCCGCCCATCCGCAGCGTCCTCATCGAGGAGCCTGATCCGCACGGCCCGCACGGGGCCAAAGGGATAGGGGAGATCGTGCTGGTGCCCACAGGAGCGGCTGTGGCCAATGCCATCGCGCACGCCACGGGGGTGCGCCTGCACGAGTTGCCCGCCACCCCCGACCGGGTGCTCGAGGCGCTTCGCGCCGATCGCCCGCGCCGGCGGTATCGACTCGGCGCGAGCCCGAAGCGCTGGTGGATCGAGGGGATGCGCCGCGCCTATCCGCGCGGCGCCCATGCCCTTCTGCACCGCGTCGGCACCCGGATGGCGAAACTGGTCGCACCGCGGGAGATCGAGCGGATCGAGCGTCCCGCCGTGGCCGACTTTCTGCGCTCCGGTCAGCCACTTGATGCGTCCGACGCAGCCGTTCGATGACGGGCCTTCCGGTTTGTCGAGCACCAGCCAGCCGTGGATGGGCGTGCCCTTGC
>JBMTHB010000362.1:0-2003 GCA_049435845.1 Candidatus Nanopelagicales bacterium
TCACGATGGTGAGTTCGCCACGTGGCAGAAGTTGTGCTCGACTGAGGAAAGCTCATGAGATGTCCACCGACGGATCCGGGCGTTGCGTCACGATATCTTCGCCAGACCCGCCGCTGCAGTTGGAGGAGTAGTCCTTCGTCATGTCACCGCGTTCCGTCGCCGCACTCGTGTTCGTCCACGCAGTCCTCGCTATCGCAATCCTCGTCAGCCTCTTCCTCACCGTCCACAATCGACGCACCGACACCGAGTGTTTCAACTCTTCCTGGGTGCGGACGGGGATCCTCCACGATCGCTGGAGCGTGCTGATCGAGGCGTGGCGACGGGAGGGATACCTCGCTCATGGCGGGCTCTGGCGCCTTGACGATGATCCTTGGTTCCGGGGGTGGATCGCATCGGGCGACACGCCTTGGTTCGAGGAGGGCCGGAACTATGATCCATCTCGTCCACACTACTACCGCTCCAATTCGGCACTCTTCGTGCTTCCACTCGCGGCGTCCGAGTCGATGCTCCGACCGATCGTCGCGGAGCAGAGCAGACTTCCGGCGGTGCTGCATGGGCAACTCGTCGTCGCCGCTGCGGCGATCGTGGTGGGCCTTCTCGGTCATCGACTCGCCCGGATGGCTGGTGCCGATCGCACCTCGTCCGTGGTACTGGGCTTGGCCACGCAGATGGTGTTCCAGACCAACGTGCTGCACCTTGCCGTGTACTGGAGGCTCTATCCGCAGCATGTGTTCGCCGCTCCGCTCGCCGCGTTCCTGCTCGGCATTGGCCTCCGCAACGATCGCCCCCGGACATCCGAATGGCTTCACGCCATCGGGGCCGCTGGCATGCTGGCGGTCGATCCACCACATGCCGTCCTGACGCTCGTGGCCTGGGTGATCACATCGCTTGTACTCGATCGCCCCGAAATGAAGCCGCGCCTTCTCCTGAAGACACTGATTCCGGCGCTCGGCGTTGCTGCGGTGATCCTGCTGCAGTTCGCGACGGTCGCCTTCAGGCATCCGAACGCGGAGTTCCTGGGCAGCAGTCTGCTCTTCCGAAGCGGACTTGACGGAGATACCGGGCATCATCAGGGACTGCTCGACGGCTTCGGAAAGCTGCTGATTGGACGGGTCCTTGAACACGCCGGGGTCGCTGGAACGGGCATCGCGTGGTGGAGCGTGGTGTTCGCATCGATCCCGCTGACGCTCATCATTGCGGCGAAGACTCCGCGTCTTCGGATAGCGTCCGGTCTGCTCGCCACCGGGGGCGGCGGCTTCTTCCTGTTTTGCGTCCTGCTCTCGAACGCGTTTGCCATCCACCCCTTCGTGTACCCGACACTCCTGCTCGTACCGGCCCTGCCGTGCATCTTCGGACTCTGGGTGGGCGCCCTCGAGGGCGCAACCGGTCGACCGCGCACGATCGCGCTGCTGACGCTGGCCTTCGCGTTGTTCCTGTCGATGAGTCAACTTCGCGAGTTCGCCGTCGCCTATCCGATCTCGGCCGACGAGCGTCTGATCTCTGACGGCCGAGGCGAGGCCGATGCTCCGCGAATGCCTGCCGACTCCGGAGAAGGCCTTGATGGACGTCGCCACCACGGCGTGGCAACGGCAGCTGCCACGCTGCCCGCCCCATAGCCGAGTTGCATGGCCATCAGCACCAGCGGAAGCCGCGCGAGGTGTCGCCATCGACCCGGTCCAACACACGTCAAGCCCGTGGCCACCACCAACGCTGCCAGGTACGCGATCGGGATCGCCAACGCGAAAGGCCACCATTTCGGCCAAAAGGGCAGCACGAAGAACGACGCGAGAAGCCCTAGCACGAGCGCTCCGGGCGCCAAGTGACGCCACGACGCCACCGTGCCGTGCTTCCACATCACCCGAACCTTCCAGAATCCGTAGCCGATGTACTGCGTCAGCAGCGATGCCAGAGTGCCGCGGGGGCGGTACCAGGATCGGATTCGATCGCTCTGCCAGATGACACCGTCGCCACGATCGATGCGAAGGTTGTGTTCGTCATCCTGG
>JBMTHB010000363.1:0-2002 GCA_049435845.1 Candidatus Nanopelagicales bacterium
GCAACGCATGTGGCATGTCACATTGACCGTTGCCGGTCGTCAGTTGGCAACCGACGACGTTTTCGATGCCTTGACCCGATTGAGCCACCTGCACCCGTTCCTGCTGGAAGCGCGGTACGCATCGGATCGTGCCGAGCTGCGCTACTGGGAGGAAGCCGAGGACATGGCCGCGGCTAGTGCGGTGGCCTCACGGATGTGGCGCCAACTAGAGAGTTCGGCCGGCCTGCCCGACTGGGAAGTGGTCGGCCTTCAGGTCCTGGACCGTCAGACTTATCTTCAGCGAGAACCGCTGCGCTCGGTTCCTAAGGCCGGGTGGATCGCACCCTTCTAAGCACCGCCGGCAACCGTGGGACCTGGATCGGCGTACCCTGCTGTCATGCTCGATGATCGCGAACTAGTCCATGAAACAGCTCGGCGTTCTCGCGTGGCGGCTCGGGAGTTGCGTGTCCTCACCCGCGATCGCAAGGACGCTGTGCTCGAGGCGATGGCGGACTCACTGGAAGCAGCAACCGCGACCATCGTCGCTGAGAACGCAGTGGACATCGCGCGGGCACGGGAGAACGGCACGTCCGAGGCATTGATCGATCGCTTGACCCTCACCGCCGAACGCATAGCGGCCATCGCCGAGGCGCTCCGCGAGGTAGCGGCGCTGCCGGATCCCGTGGGTGAGGTGATCCGCGGTTACACCCTGCCTAACGGACTGCAGGTGCGACAGATCCGCGTGCCCATCGGAGTGGTGGGAATGATCTACGAGGCGCGTCCGAACGTGACGGTCGATGCCGCCGGACTGTGCTTGAAGAGCGGCAATGCCGCGCTGTTGCGTGGATCCTCATCTGCGATGAACAGCAATCGGGCTCTGGCTGATGCGATGCGAGGTGCACTCGTTGCGCAAGGGCTCAACCCCGATGCCGTACAACTCGTCCCCGGTGATTCCCATGAGTCGGTCAAGCACCTGATGACCGCCCGTGGCTTGGTGGATGTGCTGATCCCGCGCGGCGGTGAAGCCCTGATCCGCAGCGTGGTGGAGAACTCGACTGTCCCGGTGATCGAAACCGGTGTAGGTAACTGCCACGTCTATGTCGACAAGGACGCCGATGTGGAGAAGGCGGTCACTCTCGTCGTCAACAGTAAGGCCCAACGGGTCAGTGTCTGCAATGCCGCCGAGACCTTGTTGGTCCACCGGGATATCGCCGAGGCCTTCCTGCCCGCAGCGCTCGATGCGCTGGCCCAGGCAGGGGTTCGGTTGCATGCGGAAGGCCGCTTCATGGAAGCAGCTCGCGACTCAGCCTGCGAGATCGTCGAGGCGACGGACGAGGACTGGGCCGCTGAGTACTACTCCCTTGACCTTGCAGCCGCGATAGTCGACGACATCGATCAAGCGATCGAGCACATCAGTCGCTGGTCATCCGGACACACCGAGGCGATCGTCAGTGACAGCCAGTCGGCCATCGCGCACTTCACCTCGAGAATCGACTCCGCTGCGATCATGGTCAACGCCTCCACTCGATTCACCGATGGTGGTGAGTTCGGCTTCGGTGCGGAAATCGGGATCTCCACTCAGAAGTTGCATGCCCGTGGCCCCATGGGGCTGCCTGAGTTGACGTCCACCACGTACATAGTCACCGGCGACGGCCACACGCGCTCATAGCCAGGTAGGGTGCTGATATGACGTCATCGATTCACACTGCAGTGGTCGTCGCCAGCGAGGCCGGCGGCGAGGCGGGCGCGCCAGCATGGCTGTTCGGCGTGGTCGCGTTCGCGATCCTGTCCGCGCTGCTCGTCGTGACCATGATGCTCAAGGTGGACCGCTGAGTAATCGCCGAATCGGCGTGATGGGTGGCACCTTCGATCCCATCCACCACGGTCACCTGGTCGCTGCTTCGGAGGTGGCGCACCGATTCGCTCTCCAGCGGGTGTTCTTCACCCCCACCGGTATTCCGTGGCACAAGGACCGCACCGCAACACCGGGGGAGGACCGCTACCTGATGACGGTGATCGCCAC